>JANXTN010000172.1 GCA_025352435.1 Ferruginibacter sp.
CAACATGAACTGTGTAAAAAACCTAGTTTTTTTCAATATTTATTTTAGGGGTTTAGGTGAGCAATAATTTGGTTGATATGTAGTGTTGTTTTTTACTACTGCAAACACCTGCCGCAGCAGCTTATTGCATACTGCAATTAATGCGAGCTTACCACTTTTTCCTTTGGCAATCAGGCGTTCGTACAATGCCTTACATGCAATGTTGTTTCTCTTTGCATTCATGGCACACATGTAGAGTACATCTCTTAATTCCTTGCCGCCCTGTCTGCTGATGGAAGGCCTGCCTTTGATGGATGTGCCGCTGCTTTTTTGCACAGGTGCAAGCCCTGCAAATGATACCAGCTGTCGGTGAGAGATCGTGTTTTTAAATCCCTGTGTAGCTACAATGAGCATAGCTGTTGCACGCTTGCCAATGCTCATTACGCTGCTAATGTTTTTTACCTGCTCAGGCTGCCATAGCTGTAATACCTCCAGGAGTTTTTTTTCGAGTTTTACAATTTCCATTTTAAAAGCGGCAATCATTTTTTCTATTGCTTTTAGCCCTTCTTTGCTTTGTACAGGTAGCAAACCGATGCTGTGCTTTTGGTTGCTTAGCATCTTGATCTGCTCTGCAAAACCACACCCAGGTTCGTGCCGCCACGAACCCTTCGCAAATATCTCCCCATCAATAAAAGCTAAATAAAAATTCAACTGACAAGTGGCTGCGGCGGAGGGAGCGATGTGTGCCGCTCCTTAGCGGCATACGGTACAGCGACTAAGGCCGAACTGTTGCTGCGCAAAGCCCCGCCAGACCACAGCCCAAAACCCCCTTTCCTACTTGCTTAACCCTGCAATAAAATTTATAGTAAGAGCTACAACAAACGTGTTTAGTACAAAGGCAATCAAGCCATGCAGCAGCACAAGGCGGCGCATTGTTTTGTTGGTAATTTGCACGTCGGATACCTGAAACGTCATGCCTACTACGAATGAAAAATAAGCAAAGTCTAAATAGTCCGGCTCTTCATCTGATGGGAACTCGAGCCCCATTTTTTGTTTGGTAGTATCGCCTTTTTGTACATCGTAAAATAAATGTGCATAGTGAAATGTAAAAATAGTATGAACCAAAAACCAAGATAACATTACAGAGCTAAAACAAATAATAACTCTCAGTATTTCGTTTTTGTCTTCTGTCTTAGAGGCGATGACCAACATTAAAACCGTTACCATGGCTGCAAAGGAAGCAATGATAGTAAATACGATTACGAACACACCGCTGCCATCATCTTTCTGCGCCATTTTTTTTATTTCGGAAATGCTTCTGCTAAACATAACCAGCCACGAGGTAATGATATAGCTAAATGCAAACGCACACCAGGTTGTTACAATTATGAAAAGCAAACCTAAATGCGTATTTTTTATCAGCAGAAAAATGAGCAGTGCAAAAATAAAACTAAGACCTATGCGCTGCAAAGGGGGCATTTTTACAAAAATATTTTTTCCCGTGATGGTTTCTTTCATACCATAAAAGTATTGAAAGAAAATGTTTTGTACCAAATTCTTACCTATGAGTTCAGGCTTAGTTTTTATCTTTGGCAAAACAGCAATGTGGAACTGAATAATAAAAAGGCGTACTACGAATATTTTTTTGAGACTACATACACGGCAGGCATTGTATTGCAGGGTACAGAAATAAAATCGCTGCGCACGGGCAAGGCGAGTTTTAATGATAGCTATTGCATTTTTGACCGCGGCGAATTGTATGTAAAAAGTCTGCACATTTCTGAATATGCTTTTGGCACCTACGCCAACCATGAGCCGCTGCAGGAACGCAAATTATTGCTCAACAAAAAAGAACTTAAAAAGCTGCAGGAAAAAAGCAAAGAGAAAGGCTACAGCATTATCCCCCTCAAGATATTTATTAATGAAAAAGGCCTTGCTAAAATGGACATCGGATTAGGCAAAGGCAAGAAGCATTTTGATAAAAGAGAGACGATAAAGACGAGGGAAAATGACAGGGATTTGAAGAGAAACTATGGGCTGTGAATAGATACAAGATATTAGACACAAGACACAAGATTTGACACGCTTGAAAAAAGGTGAAAGACAAAAGATGAAAATGAAGATTGGATTAGCTTTTTTCTAATCCTGATACTTGCATCTTGATACTTGATACTCACATCAGCATTCACTCAAACTTATTGGAATGTTAGCGGCCAAGCCACCATCAGCAGTTTCTTTGTATTTGCTGTTCATATCTAAAGCAGTATCCCACATTGTTTTTATTACACCATCAAGACTCACTTTTGCAAAGTCAGGCGTGCTTTGCAATGCAAGCTGGCAAGCAGTTATAGCTTTTATAGCGCCCATAGTATTTCTTTCAATACATGGTATTTGAACCAAGCCGCCAATGGGATCGCAGGTCATGCCGAGGTGATGCTCCATTGCAATTTCTGCCGCCATTAAAACCTGGCGTTGTGTGCCGCCGAGGCTTTCGGTAAGTGCAGCAGCAGCCATAGCACTGCTCACGCCAATCTCTGCTTGGCAACCACCCATTGCGGCAGAAATGGTTGCGCCTTTTTTAAATATGCTGCCGATCTCAGATGCGGTCAATAAAAATTTAATGATTTTATCATCATCATTTCCGTCGCAAAAAATGATAAAATATTGAAGCACTGCGGGTATAACTCCCGCTGCACCATTTGTCGGCGCTGTCACTACTCTACCGAAAGATGCGTTCTCTTCATTTACCGCCAAGGCAAAGCAACTTACCCAATCAAGTATATAATTAAATCGGTGGCCACCTTCTAAAATAATGGCGAGCCATTCATCGTAATTATGGTAAGGTTTGTTTTGGAGCAGACGCTGATTTACTGCAAATGCACGGCGTTTTACATTAAGCCCGCCGGGCAAATAACCTTGCGTGTGGCAACCTCTGTACATGCACTCTTTCATTACCCGCCAGATTTCTAGTAAGCCTTTTTTTGTCTCTGCTTCACTGCGCCAAGCGAGTTCGTTTTCCATTACAACCTCATGTATAGCCATACCGGTTTTGCGGCACCAGTGCAATAGTTCATCTGCAGTATTTATTGGAAAGGGAAGTGTAATATCTGATGATGATCGGGCAGTTTTTATAATACCAATTTGTTCTTCCTGCACTACGAAACCACCACCAATAGAGTAATAAGTTTCTGCAAAGTTATTTCCGTTTATGAGCTTTACAAGAAACGTCAGCCCGTTCGGGTGAAAAGGAAGTGTTTCAGTAAAGAGAAACTCAATATCATCTGTAGGTGTAAAATCTATTTCATGTCGGCCGGCAAGCAAGAGCTTGTGCATGGTATTTATGTCTGCAATTTTAGCATCAATATTTTCCACATTAAATGTAACCGGATCATCGCCACTGAGCCCAAGCTGAACGGCAATGGCAGTGCCATGCCCAACACCGGTTTTCGCAAGTGATCCGTACAACAAAACTTCAATGCTAGTTACATCATTTAATATGTCTTTTTCTTCCAGCTTTTTTGTGAACTGTTGTGCAGCACGCCAGGGCCCGAGTGTATGGCTACTGCTAGGCCCTACACCAATTTTAAACATATCAAAAACAGAAATCGCTTCGTGACTCACAACAAAAAATTTTAATAAAAAACCCCGATAATTTATCGGGGCAAATTAGTTTAAAGTATTTAATTAGTTGACAGCTTTTAAAGTTATAACAAACTTTAAATAAGAATTTGCAGGTATTGGTCCAGAAGTCTGCGCACCATATCCTAAAGATGGTGGAATGTATAGAGTGACTGTACCACCTGATTTTACCAAAGGCAATACCAATTGCCAACCTGCTATCAAGTTACTCAAGCTGCTTGAGAAAGGACTGTTTGGTTGAGACGCATCAAACTGTGCGCCATCGCTCGTTCCATTAATTAGTTTACCCACATAATCTACTGTAATTGTAGAGCATAAATTTGGGGAAACACCAGTGCCTTGTGCAGATATTGCATAGAACATTCCGTTTTTTTCGCTTGCTGTAATATTATTTGCCACTAAATAATTTTGCAGATAAGCACGTTCGTTTGCAGAAGCTACAGTAGAAGGTGCAGATGCTTTACAACTGTCATTTTTTTTGCAGCTCCCAAATACCAATGTCGAAAGTGCCATTACATAAAACCATTTTTTCATTTGTTGTTTTTTTATTTATTAAGAAGAGTATCAGTTGAAGTTATTGGCTGCACGCCCGCTAATTTTTTCTCTTTGTATTTAATTTCTTTATAAAGTTGTTCATTCATTTCCCATTTAAAATGCATTCTTACAAATGCATAAAAAAATATTGCAATAAAGACTGCTATTGTAACTATTAAAAATGTTTCTGGAGATGTCTTGGAAATTTTAGTGTACCATTCAGGCAAAAAAAGATATACACATGCAATAAGTAACAAAATAGGTAACCCAAAAAGACAAGCCATTGGCAAACCTCTCAAAAGCTTACTGCTAAAGGTGCTGTGCAACTCCTTGTTTTTATCCCAGAAAGCTATAAATCTTGTTTCATCATCGGTAAGCATCCTGCAAAAATAATTGAATTACCGTTTGCTTGGCTATATTCTTAATTACTTGTAGGTTTGTCAATTATATTTTTCATAAGGATAAAAAGCATTGATGAAAACGGAGCAACTGATCGTTCAATACCTGTACAGCAACAAAAAAGTGACATTACAAGATATTGGTGAATTTAATATTGCGAGTGAAATAAACATACCCGAAGACAGTGACAAGGATATTGTTTTACCTGTAGATGCAATACGATTTGTTTACGATCCGAAAGCGCCTGTGGATGATGGACTGGTAACCTTCATAATGGAAAGCACCCGAAAAATAAGACCCCTCGCCTTCTCAGATCTTGAATCTTTTATTATTTTAAACAAACAGTTTTTAAATATAGGTAAGCCTTTGGTGTTTGAAGGCATGGGCACTTTGCAAAAAACACAGGGCGGCGACTATTCATTTACACAGGCAGCAACATCGCATGTTACTACAGAGGAAATGCCCAAACTAATTACTGAAAAGCAAAAAGAAACAATAAGTTTTGCTACACCTCAAAGAGAGAAGAATTCTACCGGCAATAAAAATTTGGTGTGGGTAATATTGGCGGTGATAATTGTTTTAGGCGCAGCAGCTGCCGCATATTTTTTCAATAAGAATACGCATGAAGAAAAAGTTCAGGCAGCATCAGAAAATTCGGTGGTAGATACTTTACCGGTAACTAAAAAAGATTCTCCTCTTGGTCAAAATAAGGTAGTCGCTACAGCTCCTACAGCAGTTAAAGACAGCAACACTTTTTATGTTGTAATAAGAGAATTTACAGATTCCGTAGCTGCGCAAAAAAGTTTAAAAAGATATTTAAGCTTTGGAAATCACGTAAGTTTATCCACACAAGATTCTTTGCATTACAAACTGAGAATGCCTTTTAAAAAATCGATGTCAGATACATTACAAATGAAAGATTCCTTATCGAAATTTTTCAATGGTAAAACTTATATAGAACTTCCATAACGGATTAAGAATAATTTTTTTATTAGTCTCTTTTAGCAAAGAGACTTTTTTATTAAGCAAAAATTTTAAGTGTGAAACTTTTAATTTTAATATCACCTAACTTAACTTTAAAACTACCTATTCCTTATGAAAAAATTTATTCTTTTTCTTTTTCCTTTCATTATTCAATCTTCCCTATTTGGACAGGAGTTAAATTATTACTTGCCTGATAGTGTTACTTACAACAAAGCAATTCCTACCCCAAAAGATATTATTTTTCACAACCCGGGTGAATGGCATGTAACACATGATCGTCTGGTGAATTACATGAAAGCTATTGCAGCTGCAGCGCCTGACAGAGTGAAGCTGGAGACAATGGGTTTCACTTATGAAAACCGACCACAGGTTTTGCTCATCATCACCTCTCCCAAAAACCAACAGCGTTTAGAAGAAATAAGACAACAACATTTATTATTATCAGACCCTACAAAATCTGCAGGCGTAGATATTGAAAAAATGCCAATAGTAGTTTGGATAGGGCATTCCATACATGGTAACGAACCGAGTGGCGCTAATGCAAGTCTTGTCAGTGCATATTATTTAGCGGCAGCTCAGGGGAAAAATATAGATGAATTACTGGATAACGTTGTCATCCTATTTGACCCATCGTTTAACCCTGATGGGTTACAACGCTTTTCTACCTGGGCCAACCAGCATAAGAGCAAAAACTTGGTAAGTGATCCTAATTCCAGAGAATTTAATGAAGTGTGGCCCGGTGGTAGATTTAATCATTATTGGTTTGATTTGAACCGTGACTGGTTACCTGCCGTGCACATTGAAAGCCAGAACAGATTGACTTGGTTTCATAAATGGAAACCTAATATTCTTACAGATCATCACGAGCAGGGCAGCAATGCTACTTTCTTTTTTCAACCTGGTGTAGCTTCAAGAGTAAACCCACTTACCCCGCAAAAAAATCAGGAATTAACAGAGAAACTAGCAAAATTTCATGCTGCCTTTCTCGACCGAATCGGTTCTATGTATTTTACTAAAGAACGATACGATGATTTTTATTATGGCAAAGGTTCTACATATCCTGACATTAATGGTGCCGTAGGTATTTTGTTTGAGCAGGCTTCATCACGTGGACATTTACAGCAAACCACCAATGGCTTATTAAGTTTTCCATTCACTATAAAAAATCAATTCACTACAGAACTTTCTACGCTTGAAGGTGCTAGGGTTTTAAGAAAAGAATTTTTACAATGGCAAAAAGATTTTTACAAAGAAGTTGTAAAAGATGCAGCTGCAGACCCTGTAAAGGCCTATGTTTTTGGAGATAAAAATGATAAGGCTAAAACATTTCATTTTCTACAAATGTTGCAAAGGCAACAGATAAATGTTTATAGCGTAAATTCTACCATCAAAGCTGAAGGAAATGATTTTACAAAAGATGGTAGCTACCTTGTTCCCACAAACCAAACACAGTACAAGGTAATTAAAACGATTTTTGAAAAGACCCTTAAATACAAAGACAGTTTGTTTTATGATATTACATCCTGGACAATGCCGCTTGCATTCGGTTTGCCATATGCAGAACTTGGCACTACTCAATTCAATATAAACCAACAGGGTGATAAAATAAGTCCGGTAAGCTTTCCAAATCAAAAAGTGGTTGGAAATAAGAGTAACGTTGGATACATTATGCAATGGGAGGGTTTGTATGCACCTGCAGCATTGTATGAATTACAGACAAACGATGTTTTCACTAAAGTTGCAGGCAACAAATTTTCAATAAATGTAAATGGGGCTTCCAAAAACTTCAATTATGGAAGTATCATTATTCCTATCCAATTACAAAAAGTGAACAGCGATAAAATTTTTGAATTGCTAAACAACGTTGCTGAAAAATACGGTGTAAATATTTATAGCGTACAAACCGGCAATGTAAATTCAGGTATAGATTTAGGAAGCAGCAGTATGTTACCTATAACCAAGCCTGAAATAGCAATGATAGTCGGCACAGGAGTGAATGCGACGGATGCCGGTGAAGTGTGGCATTTGCTAGATCAGAGAATGAACATCCCGGCTTCTCACTTAGAAGTGCCGATGTTCAACCGCGTTGAATTAAACAGATACAATACGATCATTATGGTGGGTGGTACTTATCCTGATTTAAATAAAGAAAAATTAAAAACCTGGACCCAGGCCGGTGGTACTTTGATATTAACCGAAGAAGCAATAACATGGGCTGCACAAAACGGCATCAGCGAGGTTAAGTTTAAAAAAGCAAAATCTGGAGTAGATAGTTTGGAGAGAGTGACTTACGTTGACAAAGAACAGATTGACGGAGCACAACAAATAGCAGGGGCAATATTCGGAGCCGATGTAGATCTAACACATCCTTTAGCATACGGCTACAATCAAAAAACAATCAGCCTTTTTAAGGCCAATAAAGTTTTTATGGAGAAAAGTAAAAACGCTTACGCCACACCATTTTATTATGGAAGCAAACCCCTGCAAAGTGGCTGGGTAAGTAAGCAAAACGAAGATGCAATTAAAAATTCTGCTGCTGTAGTTGTAAATACTATTGGTAACGGACGAATAATAAATATTGCCGATGATCCTAACTTCAGAGCTTTCTGGCTCGGCGGAGCAAAATTATTTTTGAATGCCATTTTCTTTGGAAGAAATATTGATGCGGCAAGTGGAAAGGCAGGCGGAGAATAATTTCCAACGTTTGAAAGTTAATGCTAGCCCTGATGAACCGATTTTTTTACAATGTGAAATTATGATCGTGTAATTTTATGCTTCAATTTTATTAAATGGAATTTATAGATTATTACAGCGTACTTGGTGTTCAAAAAAATGCAAGTGCAGATGATATAAAAAAAGCTTACAGAAAACTTGCAAAACAATTTCACCCTGATGCAAATCCTGACGATGCTTCTGCAAAGAAAAAGTTTCAGCAAATAAACGAGGCTAATGAAGTGTTGAGCGATCCCGAAAACAGAAAAAAGTTTGATAAGTACGGCAAAGACTGGCAACACAGCGCAGCTTTTGAGCAACAGGCAAGGCAGCAACAGCAGTATGGGCAACAGTTTGGAGACTTTGAAAAATGAAGGTGGCTTTTCTGATTTTTTCTCCTCTATGTTTGGTGGCGGTGGAAGACGTGGTGGTGGCAGACAAAAAGGTCAGGATATAAATGCAACATTCCAACTAAACCTTACCGATGTTTTTACAACACATAAACAAACCATTACAGTTAATGGAAAGAACATTAGAATTACGATTCCGGCAGGTGTAGAGAACGGACAGGTAATTAAATTAAATGGTTATGGGCAGGCAGGAATGGGTGGCGGCGCTGCGGGAGATTTGTTTCTCACCTTTAAAATAAACAACGATACTTTTTTTAAAAGAGTAGGCAATGATTTGCAGATAACGCAAGAAATAGATTTGTATACTGCTTTGCTTGGCGGAGATGTGAATCTCAATACGCTGCATGGCATGCTCAAACTTAAGGTAAAGCCCGAAACGCAGAACGGCACCAAGATACGTGTGAAAGGAAAAGGCTTTCCTGTATACAAACAGGATGCGGTTTTTGGAGATTTATATGTTACTTATAATGTAAAACTACCTTCAGCTTTGACTGAAAAAGAAATTGAACTTTTTAAAACACTTAAAAAATTAAGCGAATAATATTATCATTTAAATGATTATAGAAAGTGAAGCCTATTGCTTCACTTTTTTTGTGACATTAATTAATTATTACTAAAATAGTTTATTAAACTAACGTTTGGTTTTATCAAACAATTGTTTAGTTTTGCTTTTTTAATTTAATAATGGAAGTAAAAGATAAAAAGAAGCACATTTTAGATTCTGCGGAAAAACTTTTTGCGGTAAAAGGTTTCGAGGCTTCAACCGTAAGAGATATTGCGGATGAGGCTGGCGTAAACTTAGCCATGATCTCTTATTATTTTGGAAGCAAAGATAAAATGATGGAAAGCCTTTTTCAGGAAAGGATGATAAATACTAAATTAAAAGTGCAGCAACTTTTAAGCAATGAACACATTGCACCTTTTGGCAAAGTAGAAATTATGTTGGACGATTACATCAAAAAAGTAATTGAGAATCAATCTTTTTACAAAATACTGTTGTGCGAGCAGGTAATGAAGAAAAACCCAGAGATAATAAAAATGTTAAGGGAACTTAAGTTGGAATACGCAGCTATGTTTACTGAACTGGTGAAGGAGGGACAGAAGAAAAAGATTTTCAAAAAGAATGTAGATGTAGTGCTGGCGCTGAGTACAATGACGGGTATAGTTACACAAATCATCATCAACAAAGAGCACTATTGCGAGTTTAATAATCTGGAGGGGTTAGCTGATGATGACTTAAAAAATTATCTCCACAAAAAATTATTAGATCATTTAAAAAATATTTTTAAAACAATTCTTGGATATGAATCATAGCATAAAACTAATATTGTTCTGCAGCTTATGTATCTGCTTTTCGCAGTTGAATGCGCAGACCCAAAAATTAAGTTTACAACAGGCAATTGAATTGAGTATAAAAAACAGCAACAATTTAAAGATTGCTGATTCAAAAGTGCTTCAGGCAAGTGCAGACCTTCAGGAAGCAAAAGACAGAAAATTACCGAACGCTTCTGTTTCCGCTAGTTATCTAAGATTAAGCAGTGCTAATGTTGATTTAAAATCTGCGCAAAACAGTAACAGACCTTCACCCAAAGTGAGCCAGGCACTTTATGGCATTGCAAACGTAACCTTGCCATTGTATGCAGGTGGCAGAATAAGATATGGAGTTGAATCTGCAGAATATTTGCAAAAAGCGGCAATGCTTAATGTTGAAAATGATAAGGAGGCAGTTGTTTATAATACCGTGCAGGCTTATACCAACTTGTATAAAGCATCTAAAACAATTGCAGTCATTCAGGAAAGTTTGAATGCTTCTATACAACGAGATTCATTGTTTTCAAGGCTTGAGCAAAACGGCATTTTAGCCCGAAATGATTTATTGAAAGCACAATTGACCACATCAAATATTGAATTGAGTTTACTCGATGCTCAAAATAATTTCAATATTGCAGACATCAATATGGCATTAATGTTAGGGTTGCCTGAGAATACTTTGTTTGAAATAGACAGCAACTTTGTAAACGAAACACAACAGTTAAAGCCTTTTGTGGAAATGGAAACCATGGCTTTGCAGAACAGAAAAGATGTGCAGGCAATAGCATTTCAAAAGAAAGCCGCTGCTGTAGGAGTGAAAGTTGCAAAATCAGAAGCCTACCCTACTATTGCACTTACAGGTGGTTATATTGCTGCGGATATTCCTAAGTTATTGACCATTACAAATGCTGTAAACATTGGGCTTGGCATACAATACAACATTTCTTCTCTCTGGAAAAACAATACTAAACTTACGCAGGCACGGGCAAGGGAAGTTCAGTTAAATGCTACGGAATCATTAATAAATGACGGTATCAAAATTCAACTGAATAAGGATTATCAAAATTACCTTTTTGCACAAAAAAAGATTGACGTATACGAAAAATCAATTTTGCAGGCGACAGAAAACTATAGAATAACTAAAAATAAATACGATAACAATTTGGTTACTATCACGGATTTATTAGAAGCCGATGTATCGTTATTACAGGCAAAATTAAATGCGAGTGTCGCAAAAGCAGATGCAGCATTGGCTTACAACAAAATTTTATCAACAACAGGAACTTTATCAAAATAAAAAAATAAAAATGGCAACAGAAACAACTGAAGAAAAAACAACTGCAGTAGCACCTAAGAAAAAAAATATTGTTTTTCCTATTGTGCTCATTTTACTTGTAGGAGGCGGATTGTGGTTTGGTCTTACTAAATATTTTCACGGACAGAAGCATGAGGAAACAGATGATGCCCAGGTAGAAGCAAACATCAGCCCGGTGATCTCCAAAATATCAGGCTACGTGGCTGATGTAAAAGTGGAAGACAATCAATACGTAAAAAAAGGCGATACCCTCGTAGTGCTTGATCAGCGTGACTTAAGGATAGTATTGCAACAGGCGGAAGCAGCACTTGCAACTTCTAAAAGTAATTTAAATGCAGCACGGGCAACAGCAAATGCTGCGAGCCAAAATATTAATACTACAAGAGCTGCTATACAAACTGCAAGTGCACAAATAGAAGTTGCTAGAGTAAATGTAAACCGCACTACACAGGATTTACAGCGTTATGAAAATTTAATAAAAGATCATTCAATTACGCAACAACAATATGAGCAGGTAGTAGCTGCAAAACAAACTGCTGATAAACAACTTCAGGTTTTAATAGACCAAAAAAACCAGGCGGCTGCGCAAACCGGTGTCGTAACTTCTCAGAGTGCAGCAGTATCCCAACAAGGTGGTATAGCAGCATCAGTGATAAAGCAAAGAGAAGTAGATGTTGAAAATGCAAAACTGAATCTTTCGTACACAGTTATTACAGCATCCGAGAGTGGCCTGGTTTCAAAAGTTCCTGTACAAAAGGGACAGTTTTTACAGGCGGGCTCTCAGCTTTTTAGTATTGTTTTAAGTAATGAAAAATGGGTAGTTGCAAACTTTAAAGAAACGCAATACAATAAAATGTTGGAAGGACAGAAAGTAACTGTACATGTAGATGCAATTCCTAATCACGATTTTGATGCAGTATTAAGTTCTTTTTCACCTGCTACAGGCTCTAGGTTTGCACTATTACCTGCGGATAATGCGAGTGGCAATTTTGTAAAGGTTGTTCAACGATTACCTGTAAAAATTGACTTCACGAACAAAGAAGATAGTCTTATAAAAAAACTTAGAGCAGGCATGAATGTAAATGTTGATGTGCATTTAAAATAGTATACCAACATTTGTGAAATCAAAAATCTTAAATACCACGTTTCTATAAATGGAAGCATCTTCAAAAACTATACAACTACAACCACCACTAAAAGGAGGCTTGGCAGCTCCCAATTCACTTGTGGAATATGGAGCAAGACGTGCCATAATAACGCTTACAGCAATTCTTTGTGCCTTGCTAGAAATTGTGGACACAACTATTGTCAATGTGGCTTTGAACGATATGCGTGGCAACCTTGGTGCTACGCTTACAGAAATTGGATGGGTTGTCACTGCTTATGCAATCGGTAATGTAATCATAGTTCCTATGACGAGCTGGTTATCTCAACAATTTGGTAGACGAAACTATTTTGCGGCATCTATCATCTTGTTTACCATCTGTTCTTTTCTTTGTGGTAATGCAACAAATATTTGGGAGTTGGTATTTTTCAGATTTTTACAGGGCCTTGGTGGAGGTGCTTTACTTGTTACATCTCAAACGATTATCACCGAATCTTATCCTATCGAAAAAAGAGGAATGGCCCAGGCTATTTATGGTCTTGGTGTTATTATCGGCCCCACTTTAGGTCCACCACTTGGTGGTTATATTGTTGAAAATTTTAGCTGGCCCTATATATTTTACATTAATCTTCCTATCGGTATTATTGCAACATTAATGACGCTACAGTTTATTAAAAGCCCTGTGTATGCAGCAAAGAAATTAATAAATGAAATTGATTGGCTTGGTATAGGTTTATTGGCAATTACAGTAGGTTCTTTACAGTATGTTCTAGAGCGTGGTCAGGAAGATGCCTGGCTGGAAAGCCCTGTTATAGCAGCTTTGATAGTAACCGCAGTATTGGGCTTTTTCTTTTTTATATGGCGGGAGCTAAGCTATAAAAATCCTATAGTAGACTTACGGGTGCTTAAAAATGGTAACCTTCGTATTGGAACAGTTATGAGTTTTATACTGGGCTTCGGTTTGTACGGCTCCACGTTTATAATTCCTTTATATACCCAGAGTGTTTTAGGATGGACAGCTTATCAGGCAGGCGCATTACTTATTCCTGCTGCAATAATGACTGCCATTATGATGCCGATGATTGGAAAATTATTAACACGTGGCATTAAGCCTCAATACCTTGTTGCTTTCGGTATGCTCGTATTTTTTGTATATAGTATTTGGGGATTTAAAATTGTAACGCCGGATACCGGTAAAGACGATTTTTTTTGGATGTTAATTGCACGTGGTGTTGGCTTAGGATTATTATTTATTCCGATAACTGCATTGTCATTATCATCACTAAAAGGACAGGAAATCGGGCAG
>JANXTN010000220.1 GCA_025352435.1 Ferruginibacter sp.
TTTGAAGTAATCAGCATACCACGACCTACACATCATCCTGTTCTCGAAAAATAAAAACGGAAAATATAAAAATTAAAAAACCGCCTCATTCTAAAAATGAGACGGCCTCTTCAAAATATAAAACATCATAAAAAACGATAGCTTACTTCACATACTTTTTCAACCACTCATTTTGCTCCCACAACATGTGTAATAAGTTTTCT
This sequence comes from Ferruginibacter sp., assembly GCA_025352435.1. Lineage (GTDB taxonomy): Bacteria > Bacteroidota > Bacteroidia > Chitinophagales > Chitinophagaceae > Ferruginibacter. The sequence continues at coordinate 204 of JANXTN010000220.1, forward strand.
TTACCTCTATAGCCGTGTGCTTCGTATGGCAGATAAACAAAACGAACAGTGCCTCCATTCCCTTTTATAGCTGCGTATAAACGCTCGCTGTTAATAGGAAAAGTTCCTTGGTTATCGTCCATTTCGCCATGTATTAAAAGTATAGGTGTTTTTATTTTATCGGCATAATTAAAAGGGCTCATTGTACTGTACAATGAAGGTGCCTCCCAAAAAGTTCTGTCTTCATTCTGAAATCCAAATGGCGTGAGCGTTCTGTTATACGCACCGCTGCGTGCAATACCGGCTTTAAAAAGATCGGTATGTGCCAATAAATTTGCAGTCATAAAGGCACCATAACTGTGTCCGCCAACCGCTACTCTTTTTTTGTCACCTACACCCATATCACTCAAATTATTGATGGCAGCTTCTGCATTTGAACGTAATTGATCCAAGAAATTATCATTTGGTTTTTTTGATGGATCGGTACTAACGATCGGCATTTCAGCATTATCTAATACAGCAAAACCCTGTGTAACATAAAAAATAGGACTTCCCCAACTGATAGTTGTAAACCTGTCTTTGCTTCCACGAATTTGTGCAGCATCTGCGGCGTTGTTAAACTCACGAGGGTATGCCCATATCAACACAGGCAAAGGACCATCTTTGTCTTTGTTGTATCCTTTTGGTAAATACAAATCTCCTGTAAGATCTACGCCGTCTGCACGTTTATATTTTATCTTTTGTTTTGTTACACCATCCAATGCAGGATATGGATTAGTAAAATTGGTAATGGCTACATCTGCCATCTTCATCTTCAGATTTTTGATGTAATAATTAGGCACAGCAGTTTGAGATTCTTTGCGGGTAAGCAATATTAACTTGTCTGCATCCAACACATCAACCACCGATTCGTACATGCCTTCTTCGCTGCGCCAAAGCATTTCAGATTTGTTTGTACCAAGATCAAACTTTGCTAAGAACGGAAGATCGCCCTTTGGTGAAGAGCCCACAGGATTGTTCAGCAGCAAGGTATTGTTGGTTACTTTAATTACATCTCTGTTATATTTATTTTTCTCTGTGATGGGGTTACCGGGGTTGCCGTAAGCATCTGTAATATTTCTTTCAAACAATGTTTTCATTGTGTTTGTAGATGGATTGTAGCGACTCACTTTTATTGTTTGTTTGCCCTGCAAAGCTTCTGTAACCCATGCAAAAGTTTCGTTGCCCCAATTGATACCTCTAAAGCGCATGTTGGTTTTAAATAATTCTTTTGGCTGGGCTGTAAAGGGCGCTGATAAAGCATATACCGCATCATGGTATTCCATTTTAGTTTTTATTAAACCGCTATCAAGTGGCATAGAATATACAATAGTAGCAGCTTCATCATCTCTCCATTCGTAGCCTGATGGTACATTTTGAATATTGTCATTACCTGATGGTGTTGTTTCACTACTCGGCAATTCAACTAATATTTTTATCGTTTTCCCTGTTAAATCTGTAATGGCAACCGTGCTTGGAAAACCGCTTGAAGGAACGAGATAAGAGAAAGGTTTTCTTACTGTCTCTACCAATAAATATTTTTTATCCGGCGATAATTGTACAGATGAATAAATTGTTGGCTTACCAATCTTTGTTTCAACGCCATTCTTGTTCAACACCATTTGTGCAGTAGCCATAAACTCAAACACCTGCTCATCGTACGGCGACTTTATCATATCCTGATACGTTCTGCCCGGTGCTGCTTTACCAATATTTTGTTGAATAGTTGGACCCTTTGGAGTGATGGGTTTTCCTTTTAATGCAGATGGCAATGTAACTGCAGTTTTATAGATAAGGGAATTATCATCAAACCACTTGATGCCTGCACCATTAGCAATGTTCAATGCCTGCTTATTTATTTTTTTTGCAGCATGCGTTGCTATATCTATCACATATAAGTCTACTCGGCTACCTGTTGTATTTGTAAAACAAATTTTAGACTGGCTGTCGTTCCACTGCACATTGCCTGCGAGCATATTTTGCGGTAAGCCTGTTACAGTAAATTGTTTGCTCGTCTTAATATTTTTTAGTGAAAAATTATTGATGTAAGTCTGTCTGCTCGGAGAAAAATTATTTGGATTTAATCGCAAGCCTGCTACTCTTATTTCCGGCTGGCCTAACTCTTCAACGGTTGGATAACTGTTGCGTTCGCTGAGCAACATCCACTCGCCCTTATTGTCTACACTCACCGTAGGTGTTGGTTTTGCAAGTAATAGGTCTGCAATATCTTTTGGTGGAGTTTGGTAGCCTACAGCATCTTGTGCTGTGGCAGAAAATGAAAAGGCAATTAGAAAAAAAAACACACAGGCTTTGGGGGAAAGAAAAATTTTAAGCATATTTCGTTGGTTTTTATAAAAATTAAAGTTATGGAAAAAGTATTGTGATGAGGCAATAAGCCATTCATTGCGAATAGTAAATTTTCATTATTCTACACAGTTTAAAACTGACTTAAAAATCATCAGAATAAAAAAATGTATTTACTTCCTGGAAGAGAATTTTTAATGATTGAGCTATAAACAAAACCAATATATTCTCAAAATGGGCAATCGAATTCCCCACTACACTAATTCTTTTAATGTGAAGCCTGCATTGGCTTGTAGAAGAAATTCGATGAAAATTTCATAATATTTTTTTATCACCAACTGCAAGTACATTTTTATATAAAAAGAATGAGATTTGGTTATCAAGTTGGTTTTAAGAGTAGATATTCCGGTAACCGTGGCTTTAATGTTGAGGTTAAAGTAATAGAAAAAAATCCTTTACCTTAAAACTACATTAAATGAAAAAAAAGTTATGCTTTTTTTATGCAAATCATTTGCATAAAATCTCATTCAAAAATTCTCTCTTAAAAATTTCTCTGGCCTCCATTCTACCGCTATTGTTTATTGTAGGCTGTAAAAAAGTTTTAGAAGAACCCGGACTTACAGGAATTTGTCCGATAGTTGTTTCTACAGTTCCTACCAACGGAGCTACAGGAGTGGCTTTGAACACTTCTGTTTCTGCAACATTTAACGAAGCCATAGATTCTACAACGCTTAACAGCGGCAACTTTTTTGTAAAACAGGGGAATACAAATATCCCAGGCATTATTACCTATAGTGGTATGACGGCTATTTTTACGCCTGCTACGACTTTGTTGCCAAATACTATTTATACAGGTACAGTAACTACCGGTATAAAAGATAAAGCACGTAACTCGCCAAAAGCAAATTATGTGTGGACATTTACTACAGGTGTTGCACCAGATACTATTCCACCAAGAGTGATAGCAACTGACCCAAATAATGGCGACACTAACGTATCAGTTACAAAAGTTATCAGCGCAATTTTTAGTAAGGTTATGAATCCTGCTACCATTAACGCAACAACTTTTACATTACGACAAGGAACGACACCTATTACAGGTTTGGTTGCTTACACAGGTAATACCGCCAGTTTTACACCTACAACAAGTTTGGCATATAACACAACATATATTGCTACCATTACAACTGGTGCAAAGGATATGGCTGGTAATGCACTTTTAAATAATTACGTATGGACTTTCACTACGGGATTAGCTCCTGCAGATGTTATTCCACCAACAGTTATTTCTACTGACCCTGCAAACGCATCCATTGGTGTGGTTATTTCAAAAATAATTTCTGCAAATTTTAGTGAAGCAATGAACCCAACAACTATAAATACGTCTACGTTTTTATTATCTCAGGGAACAACACCAATTGCAGGAACCGTAACATATTCAGGTACTACAGCAAGTTTTTCACCTAATGCACTCCTAACGCCTAACACCGTTTATACAGCTACTATAACAACAGGTGCAAAAGATATTGCAGGTAATGGACTTGTGAGTAATTATGTTTTTAGCTTTACCACAGGACTTTCCACTGCAGATGTTACACCCCCAACTGTGATTTCAACAGACCCTCCTAATGCCGCTACAGGAGTTATACTTTCAAAAGTTCTTTCGGCAACTTTTAGCGAAGCGATGAATCCATCAACAATTAATTCATCTACGTTTTTACTATCACAAGGTATTACACCGGTTGCAGGAACAGTGACATATTCGGGCACTACAGCCAGATTTACACCTAACGCAAACCTACTATCAAATACTGTATATACGGCAACGATAACTACCGGTGCAAAAGATGTGGCAGGCAATGCCTTGGCAGCTAATTACACATGGACGTTTACCACAGGAGGAACAATATTGATCGCTCCACCTTTAGGTAGTGTATCATTGTTTGGTGCTTTTGGCGGAAGTGCAGGTATCACAAACCAGGGTTTGAATACCGTTATTAACAATGGTAGTATTGGTACTACCGGAGCATCAACTTTAATTACAGGTTTTCACGATGGTACTACCGGAGATGTGTACACAGAAACTCCTTTAAACAAAGGTTTAGTTACAGGTAGAATTTATACAGCTCCTCCAGCTCCGGGTACTGCAACTTCTGCAGCAATAGCAGCGCAAGGTTTAGCTGATGCTACCATTTTATACAATAGTATTTCTCCGGCAGGAAGCCCGGGTGGTACTGATCCTGGTGCTGGCGAATTGGGTGGTTTAACATTACCTCCCGGCACTTATAAATCAGCAAGTGGTACATTTAAAATAACTACCGGCAATCTAACTTTAGATGCACAGGGCGATCCTAATGCAGTATGGAAATTTCAAACAGCGGCAGGCTTAACAGTAGGCGTAGCAGGACCTGCAGGCGCAAGAAGCGTATTGCTTATAAACAATGCCTTGGCTAAAAATGTATTTTGGTATGTTGGAAGTGCAGCCGTTATTAATGGAGCCGGTGGTGGAGTTATGTCAGGTAACATTATTGCATCAGCGGGTGTTACTTTCTCTACCGCAGGTAATGCAGTACAAACTATATTAAATGGTCGTGCCATTTCCTTAAATGCATCTGTAACCATGGTTAATACAACCATAAATGTTCCTTAATAAAATCATAATTTATACATGCTGCTCTATCGGCAGCATGTATTTTTTCCTTCACATTTCTCTCTTTTAAAACTCATTTATGAAATACACTTATATGACGAATATTAAATCGCTGGGCTTCATTGCGATGTCATTACTCAGCATTCAAACATTGCAGGCACAAACTTTACAAAGAGTAAAACCTGTTTGGTGGCTTGGTCAATCTGCAGCGGTAAATTATAATACCTACCGTGGCACTACGCAAAAACTAAATAATGACTTTACAACGCCAACCGCTTTTCATAAAGGTGAAGGCTATAGACCGTATGCATCTTTATTATTGGAATATCGTCCGGGTAAAACGCTTGGTATGATGCTTAACGTAGCGTACGATAACCGAGGTGGTGAATTTAATGAAGTGCAGGCTCCATGCGACTGTCCGGCAAATTTAAAAACAAACTTGAGCTACGTAACTATAGAACCAAGTTTAAGAATTACACCTTTTTCAATTCCGTTTTATGTTTTTGCAGGGCCGGTAATCAGCTTTAATGTTACCAATTTATTTACCTATAAGCAAGACAAACAAACAGATGTACGGGAAAATTTTAGCGACATGAAAAAGCCTGTTTTTTCAGGACAGGTAGGCGCAGGTTTTGATATTCCTTTATCTGCTAAATCAAATGCTACACAGTTTACACTATCTCCTTTTGCATCCTTTCAATCAGACCTTGGCCGCAATCCAAGAACAATTGAATCATGGTCAATTTACACCGTGCGTGCAGGTATAGCCCTTAAGTTTGGTACAGGTAAAATAACCGTACCTCAGGTTGCACCGATTCCTCAAGTTGTGGTTGTTCCTCCTGTTACAGATAGAGATGGTGATGGTGTTCTTGATGTAGTAGACAAATGTCCTGATGTTCCCGGCTTTGCAAAATACCAAGGCTGTCCTATACCTGATACTGATGGCGATGGTATAAATGATGAGTTGGATAAATGCCCTACTGTAGCAGGTTTGGCACGTTACAACGGTTGTCCTATTCCGGATACGGATGGTGATGGTTTAAATGATGAAGAAGATAAATGCCCTACACGTCCGGGTTCTATAAGCAACAAAGGTTGTCCTGTAATTGCAAAAGAAGTGATAGAGAAAGTAAACTTTGCAGCCAAGAATGTTTTCTTTACAACAGGTAGTTATAAACTACTTCCTAAATCTTTTAAATCTCTTGATGAGGTTGTTAGAGTATTGAGAACAGATGAGTCTTTAATTATAGATATTGATGGCCATACAGATGCTCAGGGATCTGATGAAAGCAATCTAGTTCTTTCAGATAACCGTGCAGGTGCTGTAAAAAAATATCTTACGGAACATGGAGTAGATGCAACACGTTTAAAATCTACAGGCTATGGCGAAACCAAGCCAGTAGCAGATAACAGTACAGCAGCAGGTCGTGCTAAAAACAGAAGAACAGAAATGACTGTTAGAAATTATTAAAAGTTTTTAAATAAATAAAAGCCTCGTTCATAATTTCTGAACGGGGCTTTTTCTATTATGATGTAGCAGTAATTTTCGATATAATTTCTGTTACATAAAATTTAGCTGTAATAAAGAAAGGATACTGATAAATTAATCAGTATCCTTTTTATTTTTCAAGGGATGTTTTTTTTGGTAAATGGGCGGTCCTGGTTATTATTAATCTAAACCTAAATTATCCAAATACTTGTAGCCACTTCCTGTATTTAGTAACAACACTTTCTCATCAGAATTTATAATATTATTTTTACGCAAATGCAACATCGCTTTCCATGTAGCAGCGCCCTCAGGAGAAATAATATGACCCTCCAATTTTGCTATTTCTCTTACGCCTGCAATAATTTCTTCTTCAGATATTGATACCGCAGTTCCATTGGATTCATGCAAAACTTCCAGCATCATGTCCATACCAAATGGATAAGGCACTGCTAAACCATTTGCAATACTTGGCTCTGGGGTAAAATTATTTTTCCAGTTTACAGCATCTTTTAAAGCATGTTGTATTGGTGAACAGTTTTGCGATTGAACCGCAAACATTCTTGGAAGCGGTCCTGTAATCCAACCCAGTTTGAGCATTTCTTTAAATGCTTTCCAAATACCGATTAAGCCTGTGCCACCGCCCGCAGGATAAATAATTACATCAGGTAATTGCCAGTTTAATTGTTCAGCAATTTCGTAGCCCATTGTTTTTTTACCTTCCAATCTGTAAGGTTCTTTCAAGGTAGAAATATCAAAGTATTTATGGCCGTTGTTTAACTCTCCAATCTTTTTTGCACAGTCATTTATTAAGCCATCTACCAACAATAGTTCCGCAC
>JANXTN010000232.1 GCA_025352435.1 Ferruginibacter sp.
ACCACGAAAATCCTTATCGGGTTTTTGAAGGAAATAGGCCAAGCAATTCTTTTTTAATTGACAGTATTGCTCCTTTTACCCTTGGACAATTAATAGCAATGTATGAGCATAAAATCTTTGTGCAGGGCATTATATGGAACATCTACAGTTTCGACCAATGGGGTGTTGAACTTGGGAAAAAACTCGCAGTAAATATTCAGAAAGAGTTAGTTAATGAAATTGAGATAAGCAGCCATGACAGTAGTACAAATGGTTTGATAAATGCTTTTAAAAAATTGAGAAAATAGCAGTGAATTCAAAAGTCCATTCTAAATAAAAAAACCTCCATTTTTTGGAGGTTTTTTACTGCAATTATATTTCAAAATTACCATTTATCTACTTCTTCGGTGCTGCCATTATCTAAAGGTGCACCTGATTCTTCCGGAGCTGAAACTGTTTCAGTGGTTTTCTCTACAACTTCTTCTGCAGCCTCGGCGTTCATAGAAGGTGCTGCTTCTTTAGAATTAACCGCTCCCTGTTGTTGCTCATCGCCTTCATAAGGCGTGTCGTGGTTGAATGCATCGAAATCAAAATCCGGCATCAAATCTGTTTTCACATAATCTACTGCTTCCGTTAAACCCTTTATGAACTTATTAAAATCTTCTTTGTAAACAAATATCTTATGACGGTCATAACCATCAGAATCAAATCTTTTACGGCTCTCGGTAATGGTTAAATAAAAATCACTACCACGTGTTTCTCTAACATCAAAAAAGTAGGTCCTGCGCTTTCCTGCTTTAATTCTTTTACTGTAAACACTTTCCTGTTTTCTATCGTTGTTCTCGTTTTGTTCGTACGCCACTGTATTTGTTTTGGTTTAAAAATGATTGTATATGTTACTAACAAAGATAAAATTGTTTTTGAAATAGCAAAATTTATATAATGTAAAAAACAGCTTTGCAGCTATTTCAAATTATCCGTCTCCTGTTGTTTTTGATACATTGTAAAGTACATTCCTTTTTCTGCTATCAACGTTTCATGCGTACCCTGTTCTACAATCTTGCCATCATCCATCACAACAATTTTGTCAAAATTAAATAGAGAGAATATGCGATGGGTAATGATTACAGCAGTTTTATCCTGCAAATAATTATATAAGTTTCCAATAATTTCATTTTCTGTTCTTGCATCCACTGCGCTTAAGCAATCATCAAAAACTACTATCTCAGGTTTTTTAATTAATGCGCGGGCAATTGATATTCTTTGCTTTTGGCCACCACTCAAGGTGACTCCCCGCTCCCCCACCATGGTTTCAAATCCCTCATCAAAATTATTTATTTCATTAAAGATGCTTGCCTGTTTTGCGGCTTCAAATACGTCATTAGCTGTTGCATCTTTTTCACCAAAGCGAATATTGTTTTTTATGCTGTCGCTAAAAAGAAAAACATCCTGCGGAACATAACTTATTTGCGATCTTAATGATTGCGTTGTAATTGTGTTTACATTTTGTTCATCATAAGTAATCATACCGGATTGCACATTGTACATCCTTAACATTAGCTGAGCAATGGTACTTTTACCACAACCGGTTTTACCAATGATTGCAATCTTTTCTCCCTTATTTATTTCTAAAGAAAAATCTTTAATAGCATGTATGCCTGTGTGGGGATATACAAAATTTATATTTTGAAAACTTATGTTTCCCTGTAAAAGAACGTCTTTAGAATTATTCTCATCTTTAATAATAGGCTCTGTTAATAAAAATTCATTAATCCTTTTTTGAGATGCAACTGCACGCTGCGTCATACTAGCCGTCCATCCAATTGCGCTTACTGGAAACGTAAGCATCTGAATGTACAAAACAAACTCAGCTATTTTTCCAACAGATGCACCCGGAACATGATGTACAACATCCAACCCTCCTACTAAAATTGTAATTAAAGTACTAAACCCAATTAGTAAACTCATAGAAGGAAAATAAATGGCTTCTGTTTTCGCTAAGCTCAAGGCATGGCTACGGTACGATTCACTGTTTATTCTAAAGAAATTGAGCATTGCATTTTCCTGCACAAAAGATTTTATTACCCTTATGCCGGAATAAGATTCCTGTGCATTTGTTGTGAGATCGCTTAACAATGCCTGTATGCGTTCACTCTTTTTGTTGATAATTGTATTCACAAAATAAATGGCGAAGGCCAATAACGGTAATGGTCCCAAAGCCAATAAAGTTAATTTAAGATCCGACCTTATCATAAAATACAGACTGAAACCAATAATTGCTGCAAGGTTTATAAAATACATAATTGCCGGACCAGTATACATTCTCACCCGACTTACATCTTCAGAAATTCGGTTCATTAAATCTCCTGTACTATGCGTTTTGTAAAAGCCTGTATCAAGTTTTTGGTAATGATTAAAGATTTCATTTTTCTGATCAAACTCGATGTGGCGGCTCATTACAATAATTGTCTGCCGCATTAAGAACATAAAAAAGCCGCTAATAAGCGCTATTACTAGAAGAATAATTCCTGTAAATAATATTCTGGTTTGAAAAGATTCGTGGTTAAACCATTGAATAATTTTCCTTACACTGAAATCATAATCGGCTAATTGTGATGCATCGTTATGTACATTTTTTCCATTTAAAACTGTAACCACAGAGTTTACAACATAGCCTGTAAGTTGGGGAGATAAAATTCTGAAATAATTTGTGAGAATTACAAATAGAATTCCAAGTATAAAAGAGTATTTGTATTTTTTAAAATATTTGTTAAGCGTCGAAAGCTGCGTCATCATTTGTAAAATTAATAAATAATGATGGCATAGCTATTTTGCTTTATTTACTTAAAGTGATTTTTAAAAAAAATTTAAACTCTCTTGTTTTTAAAATTTGAAACCTTATTTTTGCAGCGGAGAGCTGGCAGAGTGGTCGATTGCGGCAGTCTTGA
>JANXTN010000253.1 GCA_025352435.1 Ferruginibacter sp.
CTACGGCATTGGCAACAGGATGGGCAAAGTCCGGATAATCAACAGAATCGCTGCTGTAGGTACCAAAATCACGCAGGGCAATGCCCTTTTCATCTCTTAAATAATTTACAAGTTTTGCTTTGTATTCAAAGCCTGCATGGTCGCTGCCAATTGCGAGGGGTTTTGTAAGGTCGAACTGCATTGGAATTAATTGATAAATTAATAATTGATAATGTTTTAAAATCAGGACATATGTATTCTTACAAAGCAAACTAAAGAGATTAATTATTTAAGAGATGAAAAGGGCATTGCCCTGCGTGATTTTGGTACCTACAGCAGCGATTCTGTTGATTATCCGGACTTTGCCCATCCTGTTGCCAATGCCGTAGAAAGCAAAGACTATGCATTCGGTATTTTATTATGTGGCAGTGCTAATGGAGTAGCTATTGCTGCAAACAAACACGAACATATACGAGCAGCTATCTGTTGGGAAAACGAATTAGCCTCGCTTGCCCGCATGCACAACAATGCAAACATACTTTGCATACCGGCAAGATTTGTTTCATTGGAAGCTGCCATGCAAATGGTAGATACTTTTATAGCAACTGCTTTCGAAGGTGGCAGACATGCTTTGAGGGTTGATAAAATTGACCTTATTCCTGACCATGATGGAGATAAATAATTGATTCACCTCTTATATAATTTCTCTTTTTTCATTTCCCTATTTTCATAAATTGCCGTTAAACAAATCAACTTCAATGAAGAAATTATTCTTTCTCCCCCTATCCGTACTATGCATGTATTCTTTTGCACAAAAAGATTTGTCAACGAAATATGCAGAAAAAATTACTGGTGCTGAATTAAAAAAACACTTAACAAGAATTGCCAGTGATGAGTTTGAAGGCAGAGAAACCGGCACTATTGGTCAGCGCAAAGCAGCAGAATATATTGAAACACAGTTTGCGCTTATGGGTTTAAAAAAACCTGACTCCTTAAAAAGTTATCAGCAACTATATCCACTTACACAAGATAGTATGTTGACCATGCCTGTTTTTTCTGTAAATGGCTTGACTGCTGAAAACGGGAAAGATTTTTTAATTCCGCTTGCATCTAATGACAATGCAAGGTTTACCTCTAACAAATTGGTTTTTGCCGGTTATGGAATTGATGACGTTGCTTACAATGATTATGCAAACATTAATGTGAAAGGAAAAGTGGTGGTTATATTTTTGGGCGAGCCAAAAAAAGATGGGAAATATTTTATAGATGCTGCAGGAAAAACTTCTGTATGGACTTTCCCCGGCGTGAGCAAAAAGCTTGACGCGGCAAAAGCCAGAGGAGCTGTGGGCGTTTTAATCGTAAATCCGAATGCTGAAACATTCTCCAAGCGCCAGGTAGATAATAATATGAGTAGCGGCGTAAACTTTGAAAGCCTTCCATCCAACAATTCAAGGTCATTAAATTATGCATTGCTGTCTCACGCTTATGCAAAAAAAATTTTCCCTGTGCTATTCGATTCTGCAATTGCAACTGCAAAAGCAAAAAATACTTTCTCACCTCAACCAACAGAGGGTAATACAAATATTTTGTATGAATTTAAAAAGCAGCGCAATATTATTAATGCAAGCAATGTAATAGGTATTATAGAAGGCACAGATAAAAAAGATGAATATGTTTTTCTTACAGGGCATTACGATCATTTAGGCAAACGAAATGGTGTAATTTATTATGGCGCTGATGATGATGGAAGCGGTACATGTGCTGTAATTACAATGGCTGAAGCATTTGCAAAAGCAGCAGCAGAAGGCCACAGGCCAAGAAGAACCTTAGTATTTATGACAGTGAGTGGAGAAGAAAAAGGTTTGTGGGGAAGTGAGTATTACAGCGACCATCCTGTTTTTCCTGTAGATAAAACTTCTATAGATTTAAATACCGATATGGTGGGAAGAGTAGATACGGAAAGAAAAACCGGGGACACATTGAATTATGTATATGTCGTAGGGCACGATAAATTGAGCAGTGAATTACCAATAGTAAATGAAGCCGCTAACAATAAATATGATCATCTTGTTTTAGATTATAAATATGATGATCCTAATGATGCCAACAGAATTTATTTCAGAAGTGACCATTATAATTTTGCACGAAAAGGTATTCCTGTTCTATTTTTTTATGATGGTATGCTAAAGGCAGATTATCACAAACCAACAGATACAGTTGATAAAATAAATTTTGAACTCTATGAAAAAAGGGTGCGCATGATCTTTCATACCGCATGGGAATTTGCCAACAGAAACGAAATGGTTAAAAGAGATAAACCTCTGCCAACAGCAACAAGGTAAAATTAAAAGCGCATTCTAAAGGGGTGCGTTTTTTATTCATATCAATTAACTTTAAAAGAAATTATTGTTGCTTAAAAAACTACTGACATCTGCTACACATCTTTTTTATCCTCACTTATGCATTGGATGTGGCAGCGATCTCTTATCTCATAAAGCGCTACTTTGCTTGGGCTGTATAAATGAATTGCCGCATACTTCTTTTGAAACCCAACCGAATAACCCGATAGAAAGAATGTTTATTGGGAGGTTGAAAATAGTAGCAGCAACAAGTGAATTTTATTTTTCAAAAGGTGAGCTCATTCAATCTCTTATTCATGATTTGAAATACAACGGTAACAAGGAAGCAGGAATTTATTTAAGCGAAATGATGGGAGAAAATCTTATAAAAAGTGGTCGCTTCGATAATATCGATTATTTAGTACCCCTACCCTTGTTTGCTGATAAAGAATACAAGCGGGGCTTTAACCAGGCAGAAATTATTTGTGATGGTATATCAAACAGCATGAACACTCCTGTGGTTACAAAAAATATAGAGCGTATTCGCTTTACAGAAACACAAACAAAAAAACACCGCACAGAAAGATGGGATAATGTAAATGAAAGTTTTAAAGTAACGGACGAAACTGTTTTAATAAACAAACACATTTTATTGGTAGATGATGTGATAACCACCGGTGCCACTTTAGATGCATGTGCACAGGTGTTAAACAAGATTGAAGGAATAAAAATAAGTATAGCTACACTGGCAACAGCAACTAAATAATTTCCGTGTAAATTTGTTTTTAATGAAGAGCTTTTTACTCATTTTTTTTTCCTTACTTCTTTCCTGTATTTATTTTCCATCATGCAAAAAGGATAGCTTTATTACAGGTAGAGATGCTAAGCTTACAACCTCTACAGACAGTTTAAAATTTGATACTGTTTTTACTGTTACAGGTTCCATTACTAAGTCATTTAAAATTTTAAACAACAACGATCAAAAGTTGTTACTTTCAAAAATAAAATTGGGTGGCGGTTTGTTTTCTCCTTACAAAATGAATGTAAACGGTCTTGCAACTGCCGAAGCAAACAACATTGAAATAGCAGGCAATGACAGTATTTATGTTTTTGTAACTGTAACCGTAAATCCTACAACTGCTAACCTTCCATTTATTTTGGGCGATAGCATCGCCATCAATTACAACGGACTCACAAAGTTTGTGCATCTGGAAGCCTTTGGGCAAAATGCAGTTTTTATACGCAATGGTTTAGTGGCAGGCAATGTTACTTTTACCAATAGTCTCCCCTATGTTATTTTAGGCGGATTACAAATTGCAAATGGCGCATCCCTTACAATAAATGCAGGTACTAAAATTTATTGCCATGCAGATGCACCCATATTGGTAGATGGGCAATTCGTGTGCAACGGCACTAAAACACAGCCAATCATTTTTAGTGGAGATAGGCTTGATGATCCGTACAAAAACTTTCCTGCATCGTGGCCGGGAATTTATTTCAGAGGTACAAGCAAAGACAATCTGTTACAATTTACGTCTATAAAAAATGCTTATCAGGCGGTAGTTGTATTCCAACCTTCGGTAAATGCAAACCCCAAATTAATTTTGAAACAATCCATTATTGATAATGCTTTCGATGCAGGTCTGTTGTGTAACAACAGCAATGTAATTGCAGAAAATTGTCTATTTAGCAACAGTGGCAAAAATATTTATGTAGAAAAAGGTGGTGTGTATTCCTTCACACATTGTACTGTTGTAGCTTATTCAAACAACTTTGTATTGCACCAACAACCAGCAGTTTATCTAGCTGATGCAGATGCTACAAACCAAACAGCCGCACTGAATGCAACGTTCCGCAATTGCATTATTTATGGAGATGCAGGGTTTGTAGAGAATGATCTTCAAACAAAAAAAACAAGCATAAATAGTTTTGTGGTAAATATTGATCATTGTTTATATAGGGCCGTTACTGATCCTGCTAATTCCAGTATAACGCAATCAATAAAAAATATTGATCCCGCATTTGATAGTGTAGATATTACACATGAATTTTATAATTTCAGGGTTACAAAAAATGCATTGGCACCTGGTATTAATAAAGGAGTAAATACTGCACTTTTAAAAGACTTAGACGATAAAAACAGAAACGTAGGTTTACCGGATTTAGGTGCCTATGAAAAACAATAAACAACTTTTCATATCTAACTTTATTAAAAATTAATATGATGAAATTTATAACAGCAGCCCTCTTATTTATTGGTTGCGCACAAGCACAAAACAATACAACAAGCACAAATATGAGTACAACAGAAACAACAAATCCTGCGAGCATACATTGCTTTAGCGTAAAGGCATTAGACGGCAGCACCATCAATTTTGCAGATTTTAAAGGCAAAAAAATATTGATCGTAAACACCGCATCCGAATGTGGCTACACACCCCAATACAAAGCATTGCAAGCCCTATATGAAAAATATAAAACCAAATTAGTGATTGTCGGTTTCCCAGCAAACAATTTTGGTGGACAAGAACCCGGCAGTAATACAGAAATAAAAACCTTTTGCGAAAAAAATTACGGCGTTACTTTTCCAATGGCTGAAAAGATTTCTGTAAAAGGAAATGATACCGCACCCATTTACAAATGGCTTACAAACAAAAGTGAAAATGGAGTATTAGATGCTGAGATCAAGTGGAATTTCAACAAGTTTTTATTAGATGAGAATGGCCACATCATTGCAAAGTTTGAAAGTGGTACGGAGCCGTTAAGTGAAGAGATTACGGGCAAACTGTAACAAGATCTGGAGACAAAAGATAGACAAGCGCTAATCTTGCCTACCATATTATTGCTTTCTTTATATTTTGTCTTTGAATTGTCTTTCATCTTTTGTCTTTTGTCTTCTTATCTCATTATATGCAATTCTCCGAAGTAATAGGTCAGCAAGAGCTTAAAACCCAGCTCACACACATGATACAGCAAAACAGGCTTAGCCACGCTTTGTTGTTTCTGGGTAAGGAAGGGAGCGGCGGTTTGCCAATGGCATTAGCATTTGCACAATACATTACCTGCGAAAAAAATCCACTACAATCTGGAAGAAAAAAAGCTGCATCTGTAGAAAGTTCATTATTTGGGGAGGAAATAGTTGAGTCAACTAATAACGAATCAACGGACAACTTCACAGATGCATGCGGAACCTGCAGCGCTTGTATAAAAGCTGCAAAAATGATTCACCCGGATATTCATTATTGCTATCCGGTTATTCCGAGCAAACCAGGTGATAAACCCATCAGTACAGATTATATAACCGAGTGGCGAAGTTTTATAAACAGCAATCCTTACGGCAATTCTTTTGATTGGCTGCAAAGCATACATGCAGAAAATAAGCAAGGCAATATCACATCAGAAGAATGTGGGGACATCATTCATAAAATGAGTCTTAAAAGTTTTGAAAGCGCTTATAAAATACTCATCATTTGGATGCCCGAGTTTCTTGGAAAAAACGGTAACAAACTTTTAAAATTAATTGAGGAACCACCGCCAGATACACTTTTCATACTCGTGGCAGAAAACGATGCAAATGTTTTGCCTACCATTTTATCCAGAACACAACTTATAAAAATTCCTGTTTTATATCCCAATGATATTCAACTTGCATTACAGCAACGGGAAAATATTGATGCACAAAAGGCATTACAAATTGCGGCAACGGCCGAAGGAAATTACCACGAAGCCCTACAACAGCTGCAACATGCAGACGATGATTGGGAAGTACTGTTGCGTTCTTGGCTTAACAGTATTTTAAAAACCGGACCGGTCGCACAGGTAAAATGGATAGAAGAAGCCGCCAAATTAGGTCGGGAAAAACAAAAACAATTTCTTAAATATTTTACGCATTTGCTCGAACAGGCAATACGGTTGCGGGTATCACCTGATAGGGTTAATGAAAATACACCCACAGCTTATGTAGACTTTGCAAATAGGATCAATAAAATTTGTAATGTTTCTCAACAGGAAGCTATTGCCGAAGAACTTGACAAGGCGGCGTATTACATTGAGCGAAATGCCAATGCAAAAATCCTCTTTCACACCCTCACCATTAGGTTATACCATATTATTAGTAACAAATCATTAATTTTGATACAATAGTTTTTAGAGAACCACAAAGGATTTGAACCACAAAGGCGCAAAGGAAGGCACAAGGCTTACAAAGTAAATCTGTGTAAATCTGAAAAATCTGCTCGCAGATTTTTTATTAGCCGGACAAAGAAGCAGCATCTATCAACTTCATTGGCGTCGCACGTTTCATCTTTGTTGCATCTATTTGGCTTTTATTATGTTTTATTCAAAAACTATTACAAAAACAGCTCACTGAATTTAATCTGTGCAAATCTGATAAATCTGTGAGCAAAAACATTAAGTAACGCATTGTAAAATATATAAAATGGCTTGTGGAAGTTGCGGAACAGGATCACCGGGTGGTTGCCAGAGTAAAGGCAGTTGCAGCAGCGGTGCATGTAATAGAATGAATGTACACGATTGGTTGGCAAACTTACCCTTTGCAGATCCTGAAAGTAGCTGCAGAATTGTAGAAGTTAGTTTCAACAATGGCAGCAGAAAAGATTTCTTTAAAAATACAACCCTTCACTATTTTGAAAAAGGCGAAATGATTACACTCGAGGGTGTGAACGGCTTTGATGTAGGCATGGTAAATCTTACGGGAGAGTTGGTTCGTCTTCAGCTTAAGAAAAATAATATAGACGAGAAGAGTCCAGATATTAAGAAGATTTTGCGCAGAGCTACAGAAAGTGATCTTGCAAAAATGGAAGAAAGTAAGGCAAGAGAAGCGCAGGTACTTATCCGCAGCCGTGCTATGGCCCGACAGTTAAATTTAGATCTGAAAATGGCAGAGGTAGAAGTGCAGGCAGATGGCAGAAAAGCTACCTTCTTTTACATTGCAGATGATCGGGTAGATTTTAGAGAACTGATAAAATTATACGCCGGAGAGTTCAAGGTAAAAGTAGAAATGCGCCAAATTGGTGCAAGGCAAGAAGCCGGAAAAGTAGGCGGCATTGGCAGTTGCGGTCGCGAGCTTTGTTGCGCTACTTGGTTAACAGATTTTAAAAGTGTTAATACAAATGCAGCCCGTTACCAAAATTTAAGCATTAACCAAACAAAATTAAGTGGCCAGTGCGGTCGTTTAAAATGTTTCTTAAATTATGAATTGGATACTTATATGGATGCTCTGCAGTTTTTCCCAACAGATGCAGATACTTTAGAAACTGCAAAGGGCCGTGCATTTTTGGTGAAGAAAGATATCTTTAAAAACCTGATGTGGTATGCACTGCCCGGTACATCTGCACATATTCCATTAGCACTTGATACGGTCAAAAAGATAAAAGCACAAAACAAAGATGGCATTAAACCTGAGGAGCTGGAAGCTGCAGAAATAGTAACTGCCAAGCCTAAAGAAGTAGAACCGGAGTATGCAGATATTGTTGGGCAGATCAGTTTGAAAAGTCTGGAGAAAACTACCCGCAAGCGCAGAGATAAAGAGCGTAGCCAGCAGCAAAACGAACAACGACCTCCTCAACAAAACCAGCCGCAGCGTAACCGCCAGCCGCAGGGTAACAACGAAGGACAAAGACCTCAACAAAGGACTAACAATCCTAGAGGTCCACAACAAAACAGAGAAGCTCGTCCACCGCAACAGCAACAAGATAACAGGCCACCACAACAAAACAGAGAAGGCAGGCCGCCGCAAAACAGAAATCAAAATACAAATCGACCGCCAAGGCCTCAAGGTAACAGACCTCTGCAACCTAACAGAGGCCCACAAGGACCGAAGAAAGAAGGTTAAAAAGAATATCATTAATTTAAAAGTCTCATTTTTATATGTGACTTCTTTTGCCCCATCTTTAACTACCTGACAGTAACTTTATTCATAGAATAATGTAATTTTAAACAAAAATAACCATGGCACGAATTGCAGGCATTGCCACTAAAAAAAATCAGAAAGGGGAAATTACACATGTGACCATTGATGTTAAAAAGCATAGAGACACTATCACTCCTATGCTTGAGCAACTTGGTGTTATTAAAGAATCTTCTTTCGAAGAAGAATGGGAACGTGGAGGAATGACTAAAGAAGAATTAAAAAACTCTTTGCTTAAAACTGTAGATGAATTATGGCGGAAATAATTATACAGCCATTAGAACATTACAAACTGATCAAGCTATTAAAAGCTATTCATCACTCAAAATATTTTGGAACTAAAGCCGGTGCAAAAGCTTACGTTAATTTACTAATCAACTTCATAAACAATATCCCCAAAGAACGCTGTAGAAAAAAAAATTAAAACGCATGGAGAATGGTATTGCGTATATAAGCCAAATAAAAAAACTTCCTACTTTATAACTTTTGATAAAAAAGATAATAGGTATATCGTCAAAAATATCTTTAACAACTATAGTTCAGATTATCCAATTTATATTTCAGGGAAATAACAAATAATACTTCTCAAAATCTTCAGTAATACATGTCCATCAGCATAACAAATCTTTCTAAAAATTACGGTAAACAAAAAGCTGTAAACAACATTTCTTTTAGTGTACAAAAAGGAGAGATTGTGGGTTTCCTTGGGCCAAATGGTGCAGGTAAATCTACCACCATGAAAATGATAACAGGCTATTTAGATGCAGATGCAGGGAGCATACAGGTTTGTGGTATTGATGTTGGCAAAAACAACATAGAAACCAAAAAGAAAATCGGTTATCTGCCTGAAGCAAATCCGCTTTATTTTGAAATGTACGTAAGAGAATATTTGCTATTTACCGCAGGTGTACACCAACTAAAAAACAGCAAGGAAAGAACAGAAGAAATAATAAAAACAGTAGGGCTCACATTAGAAGCAAACAAAAAAATAGGGCAACTAAGTAAAGGTTACAAGCAGCGTGTAGGCTTAGCGGCAGCGCTTATTCATGAGCCCGAAGTATTGATTTTAGATGAGCCCACTTCAGGGCTTGATCCTAACCAGATAATAGAAATAAGAAATGTAATTAAAGCATTGGCTACAAACAAAACGGTACTGTTTTCATCTCATATTTTGCAGGAAGTCGAAGCCATTTGCGACCGAGTGATCATCATCAACAAAGGAAATATTGTAGCCGATGATAGCCTTCAAAACTTACAACTTGCAAAGGCAGGTCAACAGTTCGTAACGGTTACTTTTCAGGAAGAAATTAATATCAATGATTTGCAGTCGTTGGAATCAGCGCTCAATGTTTCAGCTTCCGGCAATACCTTTCGTATTCAAACAAACAATGCAGAAAATCTGCGCAAGCAAATATTAAAACTCAGTATTGATAAAAATCTAAACATCGTTTCCCTGCAAAATCAAAGCAATAGTTTAGAAGACATTTTTAGAGATTTAACCACTACTGTGTGATGCATCATTTATCATTCAAATTTTATTTATAAATTTGAAATATTAAAAGGCTTTAATAAATCTTCAGGCCTACACCTTCAAAAAATATTCAACAAC
Source organism: Ferruginibacter sp. (assembly GCA_025352435.1). Classification (GTDB taxonomy): domain Bacteria; phylum Bacteroidota; class Bacteroidia; order Chitinophagales; family Chitinophagaceae; genus Ferruginibacter. Next base: position 9,857 of record JANXTN010000253.1, read on the forward strand.
AATGAGCTACATCGCATCCATTTATGCCAGGCAAATATTAGACAGTCGTGGTAACCCTACAGTAGAGGTAGATATTCTTACAGAAAACGAAAGACTGGGTCGTGCTGCAGTACCAAGTGGTGCAAGTACAGGTATACATGAGGCAATGGAATTGAGAGACAATAAAAAGAATTATTACGGCGGTAAATCAGTTTTAAAAGCGGTGAATAATGTAAATACAATTTTGGCTGAAAACCTTACCGGTTGGGATGTTGCAGACCAAACAGGTATAGATGCTATGATGAATGAATTAGATGGAACTGCAAACAAAAGTAAGCTTGGTGCTAATGCCATGCTTGCAGTAAGCCTAGCAGTTGCAAAAGCTGCAGCATTAGAAGCTAACCTTCCTTTATACAGATACATTGGTGGCACAAATGCAAAGATTTTGCCTATACCGATGATGAACATTTTGAACGGTGGGGCACATGCTGATAATAAAATAGACTTTCAGGAATTTATGGTAATGCCTGTAGGTGCAAAAACTTTTAGTGAAGGTTTACAATGGGGTGTAGAAATTTTTCATGCGCTTAAAACAGTGCTTAAGAAGAAAGGATACAGCACAAACGTAGGCGATGAAGGTGGTTTTGCACCAAACATACAGAGCAACGAAGAAGCAATTGAAACGGTGTTGGAAGCAATACAGACCGCAGGTTATAAAACCGGCAGCCAGATTGGGATTGCTATGGATGCCGCAAATAGTGAATTGTGGAATGCAAAAGAGAAGAAGTACATATTCCACAAGAGTGATGGAAAAAAGATGACTAGCGAGCAGCTTGTAAAATATTGGGAAAGCTGGGTAAAGCAGTATCCAATTATTTCAATTGAAGATGGCATGGCAGAAGATGACTGGAAGGGCTGGAAAATGATGACAGAATCATTAGGTAAGAAATGCCAGATTGTAGGTGATGATCTTTTTGTAACCAATGTAGATCGTTTAGAAAGAGGTATAAAAGAAGAAATTGCAAATGCACTATTGGTAAAAGTAAACCAGATAGGAACACTTACAGAAACCATCAATGCGGTAAGCATGGCGCAGCATGCGGGTTACAATACCATTATGAGCCATCGCAGTGGCGAAACAGAAGACAGTACCATTGCTGATCTTGCTGTAGCTTTAAACTGCGGACAAATTAAGACAGGTTCTGCAAGTCGCAGCGATCGTATGGCTAAGTACAATCAGTTATTGAGAATAGAGGAAATTTTAGCAGATAGCGGTCAGTATCCCGCAGGAAAAATAAAATTTGGCAAATAATCATTAATTTAACATCATGAAATTCATTAACCCAGTGCTAAATGTTTTAAAAAACAAATACTTTATTGCTGGAGTAGGGTTTTTGGTGTGGATGTGTTTCTTTGATCCGAAGGACTGGGGGCTTATTTCAGCAAGAAATAAAAAACTCAAGGAACTTAAAGAAAGTGAACAGCATTTGACATTAATGATAAAAGACACAAGAAAAGAGCTTTCACTTTTAAAAACAGATGCCGCATCAATTGAAAAATATGCCCGCGAAAAATTTTACATGAAAAAAGACAATGAAGATTTATTTATAGTAAAAACGCCACAATAATCTTTTATATCACACAATATGTTTATTATGTTTGCGTTCTTAAGATGTACTGAACTTTTTAACTAACATAAATGATTTTATGGTGAATATAACGCAGGACGATCTTCTTAATTATTTATATGGAGAAGGCGCTGCAGAAAAACTTGAACACATACGACAATTGTTAGAGACAGACGCTGATTTGCAAGAAAGATTTCAGGTATTAAAAGCTGCAAAAAATCGTTTGGATCAAATAAAATTAATATCCCCGAACAGCAGATCGGTGGATAATATACTTAATTATGCAGAACGAGGAATTGTAGAATTGCATTCTAACGATTAATTGTATTTGTTATATAATTTTACGGCCCGTACTTTAAACTGCGGGTTTTTTTATGAGAATAGGTGAACGGTACAAATTTCTTATCGCATACTTTTTAGAACATTCGCCTGAGGCAGAAACAGAACTTATTTATGATGATCCTTTTCAGTTGTTGGTAGCAGTTATTTTATCTGCCCAATGCACAGATAAGAGAGTAAATATGACCACGCCTTTTATTTTTGAAAAATATCCCGATGCTTTATCCATGAGCAAGGCAACAGTTGATGAACTTTTTGCGTTAATAAAAAGTATATCGTATCCGAACAATAAAGCAAAGCATCTTGCAGGCATGAGTAAATTACTAATGGAAAAATACAAAGGTATAGTTCCTATGACTGTAGATGAGTTAGTGGAATTGCCTGGTGTAGGGAGAAAGACGGCCAATGTGGTGACTTCGGTAATTGATGAGCAACCGAATATGGCAGTAGATACGCATGTTTTTAGAGTAAGTGCACGAATTGGTTTGACGGTTGATGCTAGAACACCGGTGGCTACGGAAAAACAATTAATTCGGCACCTACCAAAAGAATACGTATACCGGGCGCATCATTGGTTAATACTGCACGGTCGTTATGTGTGTGTGGCAAGAAAACCAAAATGCAACAGCTGTAACCTTAGGCCCGTCTGCAAATATTATAGCAAGCATGCATTTGAAATACTTAAAAGTCAGGGATAATTCATTATTTTGTAAAACACAACTAAAACGAAACATTCCCTTTCTGCAATAAACATAGTAATGAAAAATATATTTTGTACTATAGGTTTAATAGCTGTTCTCTTGCTGAGTGCAACAACTACCAAGGCCCAGTACTATTTTTATGACGGAGATTATTACGATAATCCAATTTTATACGAGGCGGGCCTTTCAGTAAATGCAATGAATAGCCTGACAGATATTGGCGGAAAAAAAGGGCTGGGAACCAAAGGACTAAAAGATTTAAATATTGGAGATACGCACCTAAGCGGTGGTGTATTTTTTAGTGTATCTTATAAAAATGCAGTAGCATTACGGCTTGAAGGTACGTATGGACAAATATCGGCTAACGATAAAGTTTTAATTGGGATTACAGATATTGCAAAAGAGCGTTTCAATCGAAACTTAAACTTTAGAAGCTACATTATTGATGTTACGGCTATGCTGGAACTTCATCCAATGTATATTTTTATTGACTGGCCGGCAAAAGACCACCCACCACCCCGAACTTCACCTTACATAGTTGGTGGCATAGGTTATTTTTCTTT
>JANXTN010000278.1 GCA_025352435.1 Ferruginibacter sp.
AGGTGTTACAGGAAAATTTAATTGAAAGGGTAGCCACTCTCTTCCACCATTCCATGAAATATATATACCGAGTTCTGTGCCTGCGAACAACAGGTTTTTTCGCTGATCATCTTCTCTTACCACACGTGTAAAAGCATTGGCAGGAATACCGTTGTTTATTTTACTCCATGTTTTGCCATAGTCTGTAGTTTTATACAACCCCGGTGTATGATCATTAAATTTATAACGGGTTGTTGCTATGTATGCCGTGGCTTTATCAAACGGTGAAATTTCAATAGCATTTATTAAACATTCCTGCAACCCCGGCGGTGTAATATCTTGCCAGTGCGCACCAGCATCTTTTGTAATGTGAACTAACCCATCATCACTCCCGGTATAGATTACTCCTTTTTCCAAGGGTGATTCTTTTATGTAGGCAAGTGTGCCGTAATTTTCGGCGCCTACAGCTTCGTTGGTAAAAGGAACACCAGGCCGTCCCTGTTTTTCCTTTTCGTTGCGGGTAAGATCAGGAGAAGCCTCCGTCCACGTTTTACCCATGTCAGTTGTTTTTAATAAATATTGTGACCCATGATAATATACATTAGGCTCATGTTTGCTCCAGATAATGGGAGCATTCCAGTTAAAACGGTATTTAATATCTTTTGCATCCCGGCCCAGGTATTGAATTGGCGCCGCCATAATATTGGTGCTTGCATTTGCTTTTGTATTCAGTACTTCGATAGTGCCCTGGTAACTACCTCCTAAAACAAATTGAGGATCATCTGGATTGAATGCAAGAAACGCACTTTCGCCGCCGGCGGAAGAAGTCCAGCCTGTATTGCTAATGCCGGAACTGCCTAATTCCCTACTGGTAATATTTACAGAACTGTTATCCTGCTGACCTCCATAAATATGATATGGAAACTGATTGTCTGTATTGATCCGGTAAAACTGTGCGGTAGGCATATTGTTTTGTGAGCTCCATGTTTTACCCTGGTTAAACGTAATGGCTGCACCGCCATCATCGGAAATAATCATATTGTTTGAATTGGTTGGATTTATCCAGAGGTTATGATAGTCACCATGAGTGGCCGAAATATTTTCCCAAGTTTTGCCACCATCAATAGAGCGCATGGCCGGTGCGTTCATTACATACAATACGTTTTCATTATTGGGGTCCGTAAATAATTTTATGTAATACCATGCCCTACCAATAATGCGGTGATCAGCGGTTACCTGGCTCCAGCTTTTACCTGCATTGTTAGAAACATATAAACCGCCAGCCTCTTTGTCCCAGTCGCTTTCAATTAAGGCATACACTTTTTCTGAATTAGACCTGCAAACAGCAATGGCCATTTTCCCCATTTCTTTTGGGAGGCCATCCTGCATTTTATCCCAATGCTCTCCGCCATCTGTTGATTTATACAATCCGCTGCCGGGGCCACCGCTGGTTACCTTCCACGGCTGGCGCCCATGCTCCCACATAGCTGCATACAAAATGGATGGGTTATTCATATCCATTGTTAAATCGGTACAACCTGTTTTATCATCTACATACAATACATTTTTCCAGGTATTACCACCATCAGTCGATTTATATATACCTCGTTCTTTTGATTTGCTGTACAAAGCACCCTGTGCTGCAACAAAAACTATGTCCGGATTTTTTGGATGGATGGCCACACGGGCAATGTGCTGCGTAAGATCAAGCCCCTTTTTTTTCCAGGTTTTGCCTGCATCTGAAGATTTATAAACCCCGTCACCGCTACTCGTCATTACACCACGTACAGCATGTTCACCCATGCCTACATACAATACATTCGCATCACTTTCAGCTACTGAGACGGCACCTACAGAACCTGTTTTAAAAAAACCATCGGAGACGTTATTCCATGTAATGCCCATGTCTTCCGTCTTCCATAAACCGCCACCGGTTGTGCCCATATAATAGGTATTGATATTGCCCGGCACGCCCGTGGCCGTTACGGAACGTCCGCCACGGAAAGGACCAATGGAACGCCATTTTACAGGTTTAAAATAATTGTTGAGGTCTGATAGGGAAGAGTCTTTTTTTGTTTGCGCAGTTGCACCTATAACAAAAGAAAACAGGACAATACAGCAGGTAATTTTTTTTATCATGAGGCAGTTTTGTTCCGGAAATATAAATCTTTTTTACTGAGAGGGGGAAATTGATCTGGCATAAAAATATTTAATCAAAGTTACCAACTCCATACTTTGCAGTACCATCCCTGACTTCTTGTTATGGGTGATGTTTATGCCTGGAGAAGTTTGCCTGCACGGCATTTTAATTCACTTTGCGAAATGCGTGCAGAAGCTGCCGCCTCAAGGATTTATGCAGGTATTCATTATCGCTTTACACAAAATATTTCTGTTGAGACAGGAATAAAATTAGGTAATGAGATCAGTAAAATTAAAATGGAAGGGGGAGATGGTGAATACTTTTTAGTTTGAGAATTCATGGGTAACAAAAGGGTGTTTACTTCGTTAATTACATTTTATAACGGTATGGTGAACACTTTTTTTATGTTGCTGTTTCATTGAAAATCCTTGGCGAATGAGCTATTAAGAGTTTGACCGGAAATTTTTTTTGACCCACTGAAAAAGAAAAGCGAGCTGTCAAGATTTTGTAATTCTGTAGATCATTTAAACTACAAATTCTTCTTATCAAAATCGCCACTTGTATTATAAGTTCCCCATTTAGTTTCTATACTATCTTTTTTAACCGTAAGAATAATATCCTTTCTAATTGCTTGTGCCCGGTTAATTTTTATGAATTGCTTTTGCAAATGCAATGGCATTAAACCCTGCATTACATGCTGTAATGAACCCCTGACGAGAAGGCTTGCACTCTGTTGTACGGTACTTACCTGTACATAATTTTTTATAGATTCTAAATGATAAATATCTTCCCAAAATACTTTGATGATCTTACTTCCTGTTTTCACAAAAAAGTATTGCGGTTGTTCAATATCGTCTGTCACTCTTTCTTTTATTGAAGTAAAATTATTTACCGCTATTTGCACAGCCGCAAATAAATTGGCTGCAGTTATTGGTTTCACCAAATAGGCGGAAGGTTTTACAACTGATGCTTTTTGTATGGTATCCTTATCACTGAAAGCAGTTAAGAAAATTATTGGGCAATTTTTATGCTCCTTCACCTGCAAGGCAAGCTGAATACCACTTTCAATTTCTATGCCTTTGCCCAGATTAATATCGGTAACAAACACATCGTAGTCAACATCTTTAATAGCTTTTACTGCATCATTGTAATTGTAGCATACGCCTGAAACGGCGTAGCCAAAATCTTCTAACTGCATTTTTATTGTGTGTGCAATCAAAGCTTCATCTTCTACAACTAAAATGCTGATTTCATTTTCCATTTGTTGCGGGAATTGTTAAGGTGTAATCGTACCTATTATTGGGACTGGAAACGAGCGTTCCCTTTAACTGCGCAATCAGCAGTTTTACAATATCGAGACCCAACGATTTTTTTTCTGTTGTTAGGTTTTGAGCCACTCCATTATCCCTGTAATGGACTATTATATTGTTGTCAAAATTTTGTATATGAATAGTAATGGCAATAAAATCATTTGCAAGTATGGCGTGCTTTACAGAATTTGTTACCCACTCATTAAGGATCAATCCTAACGGGAAACCTATTTTTTGAGGAACAGTTATAGCCTCTATATCTAAATGGGTAGTGACATCTTTTTCCAGGCCAAGCAAGTTAGATACGTTGTTGACCAATAAATGAACATATTTTTTTAAATCTACTTTTTCTGCCTGTTCCATTAGTTGCTGGTGTAAATCTGAGATCCCTTCAATGCGCAACCGTATGTTTTGTAAATTTTCTTTTGCTTCGTTCGTTTTGGTATTTCTTTCCTGCATATACACGAGGCTCATTATCATTTGCAGGTTGTTTTTTACACGATGATGAATTTCTTTGTTCAGCAATTCGTTTTGTTGGTTTTTTTCTACTAGTATGTTATTTAACCAATCTGTTTCAGATTTTTTCTGCCTGATCGTTCTATTGCGTTTATGCAACACAATAGCGAGTATGCTTATAACACCAACCAGGCCCGTTAACAGGTATAAAAATATTTTTCGTTTTTCAGCAATTTCATCAGCATTCTTTTTTCTTTCTTCTATGGCGGCCAGTTCCATCTTCGCCATCTTATCCTGCGTTTCCCTCACCATATCGGGGGAATTAAATTTATTAAATACGTTGTTGTTTTCTATCAAATAAAAAACTTCCTTTGGCTTATTGCCAAGTTTTTTATAGAGGTTCACCAGTTCGCTGCTGTAGTACATACTATCGCTTAGGTTTGGGCTCGAACGAAAGACATTTTCTACACTATCTATGAATGCACTGTACAAAAAACCTTTACCAATTATATCAATCTTCGCTTTACACAGATAGTAATGGTTTAAGTAATCATACTCTTTTAAATTATTTGCAATCCATTGTCTTTTTGAAATGTTCACCAAAATGCTGTCTGCAAAACTGTAATTATTAACTGCTGTGCTTATTAAAGCCATTTCAGAAGTAAAGTGTAACTGGCTTTTTACACTGTCGGGCTTATTAATAATTTCCACATATAATTCACGTAAAACTTTGATACAATTTGCACTGTCCTGCACCTTATCATAACTGTGTGCCACAAGGTGTTTTATGTAAAGCGCTTTCTGTTGTTCACCAGAAATGTTCTTGTATAAATTTGCGGCCTTTGTATAATAGTCAATTGTTTTTTGCGGGTTGCTGTTTATAGCATCAAAGGCCCTGCCTTTAGCATACAGCGAAACAGCCAATAATGCGCTATCCCCGGTAGTGATCGCCACTGTATATGCACTGTCATAATAGGCAAGGCTTCTGTAAAAAGTATTGTAATTAGCCTTTTTGGAGTAAATACTATCGCCGATGTGTATAAAATTAAAAACCGCAGCAGAGTCCTGTTGATAATGTGCAGGAGTATAAATGAACGGGGCAGTTGTACATGAAGTTAAATGTACTAAAGCCAAAAGAACGATTATATAAAAATACAATTTTGAAATATGTAAGGATTTTAGCGAAGATACTTTGCAAAAATTTCTGTAGTCTATTTTCAACCTCAAAAAAAAGGGTTTCAACCTCAATCTTGGCTTTTAATGCAATTTTTTAAATATCAGGTTGTTTATTTAGAACAAAATTCAACTCTATGAAAAAGAATGTTTTAATTTCTACTATCGGCTTATTGCTGATGATTTGCAACAGCTTATATGCCCAAAACAATGTAGGCATAGGCACGGCACCCAATGCAAGTGCCAAGCTAGATGTGAGCAGCACCACACAAGGCATGCTTGTACCACGAATGACAACTACGCAGCGCAACACCATTACCGCACCTGCCACCGGATTGATGGTATATGATATTACCCTTAACAGTTTTTACTTTTATAATGGCACGGCGTGGACAGCGGTGGGCGGGGGACCGGCATCCTCCATAAATCTTGGCTTTGGCCATTTAATTTCAGCAGGCACTACTGTTACGTATGCCACACCTTTCTCAACCGTTACAGCAAACACACTTTTTCAAAATCTAACTTTTTTTAGTCCAAACAATGTATTGTTAACAATTAATTTCTATTCATTTGATGATGAACCTCTAACCTACGAGCTCTTTGAAGTAACTCCCGTGGCAAACAACAATACATATACACTCGCAGGGACTGCTTTGGCAAGCAGCACAACCAACGCATGGGTAAGCGGAGTTCCTGCATCTTCATCATTTGGCTATAATATTACAGCAGGCAAACTATATACCATCAGATCTTCTAAAACCGGGGGAGGCACGATTAGTACGTCTTCTGCATATTTCACTTCTTATTCTATAAATTAAACAACTTAAAATAATTAATAATATGGAAGCATTTATTGGCACTATAGAAATCTTCAGCGGTAATTTTGCCCCGAAGGGTTGGCTGTTGTGTAACGGAGCGAGCCTTGAAACGAAAGACTATGGGGCTCTCTTCAATCTTATAGGATACAAATATGGCGGGACCGGTACTAAATTTAATATTCCTGATTTGCAGGGAAAGCTGCCTATCGGATGTGGTATAAGGGGAGGAAACTCTTATGACTTAGGCAGCAGCTATGGTAAAGAAAAAATATTTTTGACTGGTAAAAATATGCCGTTAATAAACGGTAATGGAAATGTAGATTTAGAAGCTTCTGCTGCAGGTGTTGTTTCGGGTATGGCTAACGCAGATATATCTATACCATGTGACTCAACAGGTTCAGGAATATTGACAAATATATCGGCTAATAAATTTATAGCAAATGGTAATTCAGCAGATAGTGGAGGCAGCCCAGCAAAAAATTTTAGTGATACTCAAAATAATTTTTTAAAAACATTCTCCGCACCTGTACCTTTTTCTTTTAATGTAAATCTGCCGGTTACGCTTACGAAACCTGCCACTTTTAATTTTGCCACCGCCGGAGAATCGGCGCCGATAGATATTATGCCGCCCGTATTGGGAGTAAATTATATTATTTGCTATCAAGGATATTACCCCGAAGCAAATAATAGGCGCTTACTAGAAGATGATAAAATTCCGGAAGTAATTCATCTAAAACCGGAAGTATATTACGGAGCCCTGCACTTTGGCGCAAGCACAGGTAAGAAAATGGAAGTGGTAGTGCAACATAATTGGGAACTTGGGGAAAAAGCAATGCAGTATATACAATGCTCCGTAATAAACAGCGAAAGTTTTTCC
>JANXTN010000282.1 GCA_025352435.1 Ferruginibacter sp.
CGCCCAGGTTTTCAGGATACCTGGTATTTTGGAACCGGAGAATCTAGTGGTAATTCAGCGTCTCTTGGTTCGGCTTATAGAGGTTTTGGTATATTTAAATCCACAGATAATGGCATTTCATGGAACGCTTTAAGTTCCACCTCAGGTGGAGCTTTAGAAAGTTTTGACAACGCTTTTGATTATGTGCACCGTATTGTTGTAAACCCCGTTAATGGCGATATATATGCTGGTGCGTGTAATACAATTCAAAAGTCATCTGACGGTGGAAACACCTGGGCACCTGTACTTGGCTCTTTTTCGAGTGCCGCATACACAGAAATTATTTGTACGCCTTCAGGCAGACTATATGCTGCTTTTGCAGGCACAGATGCTAATGAAGGAGTGTACACATCAACAACAGGTAACGTCGGGGGGTGGACAAAAATTGCAGGTACTATCTCCGGTGTGGTTACTCCCTCCACTTGGAAACCTGCAAATGGCTATGGTAGAGTAGTTTTAAACTATGCTCCCTCCAATCCTAATATCGTATACGCTTTGTACGATAATAAAAAGGTTTCTAATTGTACAACACCTGCATTAGAAGCAGATTTTTTTGTGTACGACCAAAATGTTGCAGCATGGACAGACAGGAGCGCTAACTTACCAGACGAACCAGGATGTCTTTCTGGAAATGATCCGTTTGCTACGCAAGGAGGGTATGACCTCACGATCACTATTCAACCAAACAACGCCAACAATGTGTTTATTGGTGGTACAAATATTTATAATTCTACAGATGGGTTTGCTACTACGGCAAATACTAAAAGAATAGGAGGTTACAATTCACCCGCTAATTACAGCCAATACCTAAATTCTCATCCCGATATTCATACTTTACTTTTTGAACCAGGTAGCAATACCATTTTGTACGCAGGCGATGATGGAGGAATACAAAAAGCCGATATCACAGTACCTACAGTAGCGTGGACCCCATTAAATAATAATTATGTTACCTACCAATACTATCATGTAGACTTATCTCCTGTAAATGGCCAAAATGTTTTTTTGGGAGGTGCACAAGATAATGGTACTACAGTAATTGACGGGGGAACTACGGGAAGTTCCATATTGAGTGGTGATGGTACGGGCGTAGGTTTTATCAGTTATACAAGTCCGTCTGTCTTTAACTTAATTGCCAGTTCTCAAAGTGGAAATCTGGTAAGGCTTACAGCACCAAGTAACGGCTTCACTATCAAGCCCTCGGGATCTACAAGTATTTTTGTTACCTACTGCAACCTTGATCAGGATAATGCTTCGAATCTGTTTTATGCAGGTAACACTTCTTTATACCGTACCCGAAATGCAGCTAACCTAACATCGGGCACATTGGGATCAGCAGCTACCAACTGGGAATTGATGACTGGGGTGGCAATATCGGGAAATATAAGATGTATGGCAACCTCCCGAAACAAGGCTTTCAGTGATTTGCCTTACACAGTTTCAGACCCTAATCGTAAACTTTACATAGGTACAGAAACCGGAAAAGCATATTGTTTGAATGATCCTGCTTTTACTGCTGCCACCACCGCTGCGGTGGACATTACTCCCACTGGAGCACCGGGCGCTATCGTAAGTTCTGTTGCAATAAATCCATTAGATGACAAGGAAGTAATGCTCACTTATTCAAACTACAACGTTAACAGTGTTTATCATACACTGGATGCTACTGCATCTCCTGTTGTGTGGACGGTGATAGAAGGTCCTGCAGGTACACCTGTTCAATTGGCATCGGCACGTTCATCTGCTATTGTTATTGTTGCAGGGGCCAAACAATATTTTGTAGGCACATCTGTAGGGCTTTACACTACTTCTACACCCAATGGTTCTTCTACAGCATGGACACAGGTAGGCAGTTCAGAGATAAATTACTCATTAGTCTCCCAACTGCGTTACCGTCCTTCAGATAATAAAATTTTAGCAGGTACCCACGGCAATGGAATGTTTGTAATAAATCTGGCAGATCAATTTGTACTGGCAATAAAATTGCAAAACTTTACAGCTGTAAAGCAGAGAGAAAATGCTTTGATAAATTGGACAGTTGATAATAGCAGTACTGCCAAAAACTTTGAAGTTTTAAAAAGTACAGATGGCATTACATTTAATTCTTTGGCTAATGTAGCGCCTGTAAGAAATTCAACAAACTATCAAACTTTAGATGTAAAACTGTCTCCGGGAATTACATATTATCAACTAAAGATTACAGATGAAAATGGATCTGTAAGTTTCAGTAAAATTGCCACTGTTAATAATGGTTCTTATGCTTTCAAACTCTCAGGCCTGGCACCTAACCCAGTAAAATCCATTTCAACTTTAAGCATCACTTCAATAAATAATGCGAAGACCACACTTTCCGTAGCGGCAAGTAACGGTACTACAGTATTGCAGCAAAATGTAAATTTTCAAAAAGGAAACAACATATTTAATTTAAATTTCAGTAATCTGGCTAGTGGTGTTTATTACATTTATGCAACAGATCAACAGGGCAAGTCAAACGTAGTTAAGTTTATTAAAGAATAAGTTCATTTTTCTAATTATAAAAAGGAGGTTGCTTTAATAAAATAAGGCAGCCTCTTATTGTATAAGAAATTCATGCTATTAAATTTTGATTTATATAAGGTTGAAATTGAAAATTCTTGTAAACGATCATTAAAAAATTCTGGTTTCGGGTAAAAATGAATTGGAATTTTTTATACGCCTTTTCAAAAGCCAAATGTAATTTAATAACAATGCCGACCCATTAAGGAGTCGGCATTGTTTTTATCAGGGAAATATTATTATGCTATATCAAAACGGTCAAGGTTCATCACCTTGGTCCATGCTGCAATAAAGTCGTTTACAAACTTCTCTTTTGAATCTTCAAATCCGTACAATTCAGCAATAGCTCTAAGTTCTGTATTACTTCCAAATATTAAATCTACCCGTGTACCTATCCATTTAATTGCACCTGTGTTACGGTCAGTTCCTACAAAAGCTTCATCCGCTTCTGAAACCGCTTTCCAGGTAGTTTGCATGTCTAAAAGATTTACGAAGAAGTCATTTGTCAATGCTTCCGGTCTGGTTGTAAATACACCACTTTGTGATTGATCAAAGTTCGTATTTAATACACGCATACCACCAATAAGTGCCGTCATTTGAGGCGCAGTTAGGTTAAGCAATTGTGCTTTGTCTATCAGCATTTCTTCTGCCGATACTGTAAACTTTGCTTTTGCATAATTACGGAAACCATCTGCCTGCGGCTCTAATACTTCAAAAGAATGTACATCGGTTTGCTCCTGAGATGCATCTGTTCTTCCTGCGGTAAACGGTACAGTTACATTATGACCTGCATTTTTTGCAGCTTGCTCTATCCCTGCATTTCCAGCGAGCACTATTAAATCTGCAATAGAAACTTGCTTGCCACCAGCATGTGCATGGTTAAATGCCTGCTGTATTCCTGTAAGAGTCTCCAACACTTTTGCAAGTTGCTGTGGATTGTTTACTTTCCAGTCTTTCTGCGGAGCAAGACGGATGCGTGCACCATTTGCACCACCACGTTTGTCACTCCCACGGAAGGTTGAAGCAGATGCCCATGCTGTTGCTACCAATTGTGAAATGAGTAAACCTGTAGAAAGTATTGTTGCTTTTAAATCAGCAATATCCTGTTCGTTAATTAACTCATGTGTTAATTCTGGAACTGGGTCCTGCCATATCAATTCTTCCGCAGGAACTTCAGCACCTAAGTACCTTACTTTGGGTCCCATATCTCTGTGAGTAAGTTTAAACCATGCTCTTGCAAATGCATCATTAAACTCGGCAGGGTTTTCTAAAAAACGACGGGATATTGGTTCATAAATCGGATCTACTCTCAAAGAAATATCCGTTGTCAACATAAATGGTTGGTGCGTTCTCGATGGATCGTGGGCATCCGGAACCAATCCTGCACCTTCTCCGTTTACGGGTCTCCATTGATGTACACCACCCGGACCTTTATGTTTTTCCCATTCAAAACCAAACAGGTTTTCAAAATAGTTGTTGCTCCATTTAGATGGTGTGGTTGTCCATGCGCCTTCCAAACCACTGGTAATGGTATCTACACCTTTACCGGTTCCAAAAGTATTGTGCCAGCCTTTGCTTTGTTGCTCAATACCTGCTGCTGCAGGTTCCACACCCACATATTCGCTTGCATCTGCAGCACCATGGGTTTTTCCCAAAGTGTGTCCACCTGCAATTAACGCCACCGTTTCTTCATCATTCATGGCCATGCGGGCAAATGTTTCTCTTATATCTCTAGCTGCAAGCAATGGATCAGGGTTACCATTTGGTCCTTCAGGGTTCACATAAATTAATCCCATTTGCACTGCTGCCAATGGTTGCTCTAATTCACGATCACCTGTATAACGGTTATCGCCTAACCACTCACGTTCAGATCCCCAATAAATGTCTTCCTGTGGTTCCCACACATCTGCACGGCCACCTGCAAAACCAAATGTTTTAAAACCGGCCTGCTCCAGTGCGACGTTCCCTGCCAGTATCATTAGATCAGCCCACGAAATTTTGTTACCATACTTCTGCTTTAAAGGCCATAACAACAAACGTGCTTTATCAAGATTTGCATTATCAGGCCAGCTGTTTAACGGGGCAAAACGCTGAGTACCAAAACCTGCACCGCCACGTCCATCAGCTATGCGGTAAGTTCCTGCACTGTGCCATGCGAGTCTGATGAACAAACCTGCGTATGTGCCATAATCTGCCGGCCACCAATCTTGCGATGTGGTCATTATTTTAGAAAGATCATTCTTCAGTTCTGCAAGATTTAATTTCTTAAACTCCTCTGCGTATCTAAAGTTCTCACCCGTAGGATTGGATAGTTGTGAGTTTTGGCGAAGTACATTTAATTTAAGTGCGTTTGGCCACCAGTCACGGTTTACAGGACCTGCACCGGCAAACTGTTGCCTCTTTGGGCCAAGTTGCCCTGAAATAAAAGGACATTTTGCTTCAGCAGCGGCATTGTTTACGTTGTAAACCGCTGCACCTGCGTTTGTATTGTTTTCCATATTGTTAATTTGTGTTTTATTGCAACAAACTTACATGGATATTACCGATAATTTTTATTAATTGATTTTATATAGTTATAGGCAAAACCTATGATCAAAAAACCCGATGAGATAAACGTTTCTTAAAACATTTATCTCATCCGGATTCTCTTAGGTTCTGAAATTAACTCAAATTATAGCTGCTGTAACCCCTATTACTTAAATCGCAGGTTCATTGAAATTATATTGGCATTAAATGCAGTATTGCGGTAATAATGTCCGTACCTCAACTCAAACATATTTAAATGTTTTATCTTAAAAACACCTGTGGGTGTCGATAATCTAAAACCTGCTCCAAAAAAATGGGTGTTAAAATGTGAGAGGTCATAATTGCTTGTGTAAAATTGATTTTGTGCGTTGTGCATTTTATATGGCGCAAAATAATTGGAAGCTGTTTGGGTATAGAATCTATAAAACGGACTTACAGAAAGAAAAGGCGTAATTTTTACGGGCAACTCTATATTAGCAGTATGTGCTATGATCCCCCAATCATCTTTATAAAACCGATAGTCCGTCCTTATTATAACTTTATCACCTGCAAAATAATTTGCCCTAAAAGCTAGAGGAACTTTAAATCTGGAAGAAGGCAGATTTTCCTGATGAACTGTTCCATCCGTAAAATAAACCCGGTGAAATGGTAGACTCAAATAGCCATCCTGCTTTATCGCATCTGCAATAAACATCACATTGAGTCTCTCATTTACAATTTGAGAATAAGATATTGAAGCTGCTATTGTATTTCGTGAAGCAGTTGGATAATTTCTTCCGCTACCTGATGTACTTGTTCTTAATTCTATGGGAAGTATAATACTTACCTTATCTAAATATGCCTGAATTTTTGCAGTAAACTCGCCATTTTTATCCTTTGTTTTTTGCGCAAAATTTACGTTTGCACCATAAGATTGGTAATCAAACTCAGTTGAAGAAGATAAGCCAATACCAACTGTGTGTCTCTTTTTTTCATTTTCAACGGTCCAGTTTACTGAAGGATAAATTCGTGTATCCGAATGAGAGGCGGAGGAATTTGCTTTTAAATCTATTCTGTCTGAAGATGCAGAAGTATAGTGATCAATACCCAGCTCAATATCAAAAGAATGCTTGTTTAATTTTTTGTCATACTTAATAAGTTTAATGTCAAATACGTTGGAAATATCAGTCAACTTTTCAGAACCAATACCGCCAGTTACAGCAGCATTGTTTCCATCTTGTGTGTAATAGCTGGAGACTAAATTTATCTCTTCAACTTTTAATTTTCTGCTTTTGAAACCCGAAGAATCTACAGGACTTTGTGCATGCAATTGTAATAACGCGAACATGGTAGCCGCTGTAAAAAGTATTTTTTTCATAGGAATTTCTTAAGTTTAATTACAACCGCAGCCTCCACCTGTTTTACCCCCGTTGGCACCTGAAGCGCCCTCTCGGTAAGTTTGAAAACTCATTTCAGATTTTTCGATTTTTCGACGACCCATTACCATTTCTCCATCATTTATTTTGTTTTTTTGATATTCCTTTACTGCGGTACAGCTTTCTAGAAAAAACAAAATACCAACCATTACAGTTATAATCATGCAATGCTGTCGTTTTAATTTTATCATGATAAGTGTATATTTTTTGTAGTGTAGATTTTATCGTAGTCATCTATGATAATACAATCTAAATTTTTAATTTGGTTTACAAGATTTAGTCCCGCATGAATTCCCATTATAGCAATTGGGGTGGTCATTGCATCTGCTAATTCGGCATTGGTAGTGATAACTGTCACACTTTTTATACCGTTAATTGGTAAACCGGTTTTGGGATTTATAGTGTGAGAATATTTTTTGCCGTTGACCATTACAAATTTTTCATAATTACCTGATGTTGCTACTGCCTGGTTATTGAGTTGCAGATACGAAAAAGACATGTCAGCATTGTTTGGATCTGCAATACCAACTTTCCAAAATTCTCCGTTTGCCTGTTTGCCCCATGCAGTTAAATCACCGGATGCATTTACGAGCCCGTTCAAAACGCCCTGCTTCATTAATACATTTTTTGCCATCTCTGCAGCATAACCTTTTCCTATACCACCAAATCCAATACGCATACTGTTGTTTTTTAAAAAAACAGTGCTTCGCTCGTTATCTATGATAATGTTTTTATAGTTTATAAACTTGACTATGTTCTTTGCAGTGTCGGGGGTTGGCAAACTTTTCATTTCCTGATCAAAGTTCCAAAGAGATTTATCTAATGATCCATAAGAAAGATCAAAAGCACCATCTGTAATTTCAGATATTCTATTTGCTCGCTTTATCAGCTCAAGCATTTCGCTGCACACGACCACTTCTTTAATTCCTGCATTGGCATTGATTATATTGGTAACGCTTGCATCATTGTAAGTGGTAAATAAATTTTCTATCCGTTTTATTTCTGCAACAGCGCTGTCTATTTTTTCTTTTGCCCAATGTTGATCATCAGCGACCACGGTAATTTCAAACATGTTGCCCATCAATTTTTCCCGTTGTTTAAATTCCTGTAGCAGGCTGCTGCTTTTTGTTTCCTGCATGTGAAAGTTTTGCTATTTGGTTTGTAAAATCTTTCAATTTGACATCGGGCAAACCATCCCAGGTCTTTATAATTTTACCATTCTCATCTAACAACAATGTAAAGGGAAATTTACCATCGGGGTTGTATTTGTCAGCCAACAGATTGTTTTGTTTTTGAAGATCAGCAGAAAGCCTATTTTTTTTATTACGGGGAAAATCTGCGTTTACTAACACCAATGAACTGTCTGACAGTTTTATAAAAACGCTGTCATTGAAAAATTCTTTTTTCATGCGCATGCATGGACCGCACCAATCAGAACCTGAGAAATTTAATAGAATCATTTTATGGGTTGCCTTTGCCTCTATTTGAGCTTTAGAAAAATCAGACTGCCAAACTGTGAAGGACAAACTTAAAAGAGCAATGAATAAGTAAAACATTTTTTTCATCCGAAAAATTTTTATAAATCTAACATAAAGCCTAGCTTTTATGAATTGTCAAAAATTACTTTAACAAGAGTTTGA
The DNA here is from genome assembly GCA_025352435.1 of Ferruginibacter sp. Taxonomy (GTDB): domain Bacteria; phylum Bacteroidota; class Bacteroidia; order Chitinophagales; family Chitinophagaceae; genus Ferruginibacter. The sequence continues at coordinate 8,156 of JANXTN010000282.1, forward strand.
TAAAACATATAATGGACTTTTACCGAATTCAGCATCGTAAGGGTGATTAAAAAGCACAAAAAAAGTTTTGCAACAACTTGTTGCAAAGTTTAAAGGTGTTGTTATAAAATGAAAGTTTTTACCAGCTGCCACTTGCGCCGCCGCCGCCACCACTGCCCCCTCCAAAGCCGCCAAAGCCGCCGCCACCTCCTCCTCCTCCACCGCCCCAATCTCCACCGCCACCTCCACGACCTAAACCTCCTAAAAGTGTGTTTAATAACAATGCCTGTCCAATTCCTGTTTGGCCTCTGCGGCTCATAAATGTTCCACCTCCTCCACCTCCTGCTCTAGAAATTAATGAGATGATAATTATGATGATAATAAAAAATACAATCCTGTTCCCGCCTCTGCCCGAACTGGTTTTGGTCCTTGGAGAGTTATATTGACCTCTTACAGCCTGCATTATAGCATCCGTACCATTGTCTATTCCTCTATAATAATCATTACCTTTAAAGTTGGGAACTATAATATCGTCTATTATACTTTTGGAAGTTGCATCTGTCAGTGCTCCTTCTAAACCATAGCCAACAGTAATATCTAATGTACGGTCATTTTTAGCAATTAATAATATAACGCCATTGTTATTTTTTGAACCAACTCCCCATTTTCTTAAAAGCCCAACATTGTAATCAGCAATAGTGGCTCCATTTACAGAAGGTACAATTACAACAGCAATTTGTGTGGATGTGCTGTCGTCGAATCTCACAAGTTTTGATTCCAATGCCTGTGCCTGATCGGCTGTAAGCGTATTTGTAAAATCATTTACCAGTCTCGGTGGATTGGGTCTTTCAGGATATGTTTGTGCCCAAATTATTGTTGCACTACACAACAATATTACTGTCAAAAATATTTTTATAAAACGATTCATGCGCTTGTGTTTGTGAGGAAGCTATTTGCCAAAAACAATTTCGTCAGGCAACTCATTTTTGTCTTCCAATTTATTGTATGGAAATTTTTCGTGAAGGGTTTCTCCAATGCCGCCTATGCAATGCACCATACCACCAATAATGTCATCTCCATTGATTTTCTTCAGCATTTCTTTTACTGAATTATTCCAGTACACTGCTCCAGTGGCATTATATATTCCTTCGTCCCCAAAAAGCGCCAGCTCCTTATCTTTTATTGCGACATAGAGTAACACCGCATTTCTTTCATCCGTTTTATCCATCTTCAGATTATAAAAAATTTCCGCAGCACGGTCCATTGGATCTACATACGAATTTTTACTCTCAACATAAACCCGTACTTCTCCACTTGTACGTTGCT
>JANXTN010000308.1 GCA_025352435.1 Ferruginibacter sp.
CTTCAGTTTTGTACCTATGCTTCAAGGGAAGAATAGATAGCTAGCATCTCTGTCTCCTTTACATTTCAAGACCTATTTTTTTCATTAATAAGCTTGCATTCATGTTTGTGCAGACGCCATGTTTTAATTTGTAATCAAAAAATAGTTCATCATTTTTTACCTGTGCATCAAAATGAAAGTTTAGAATATTGTTTGGAAATTCACTTTCAAGTGCAGCAAGTTCCACATCATGTGTGGCAAGTATGGCCGCTGCTTTTTGTTTTATTAATTGCCTTATTAATGCTTCTGAACCTGTATGCCTGTCGAGAGAATTTGTTCCTCTCAATATCTCATCTAATAGAATAAAAACTTTTTCTCCATTATTTATTTTCTCGATTACGGTTTTTAGTTTTTTTAATTCTGCGTAAAATGTACTTGTGCTTTCTTCCAAATTATCGGCAATTCGCATACTGCTAAGGAGTTGCACGGCAGATATATTAAACGTCTTTGAACAAACTACAGCACCTGCCATCGCTAAGATTGTATTTGTGCCAATGCTCCGCAGATATGTGCTTTTACCAGCCATATTACTCCCGGTAACTAACATTATTTCACCTGCATTGTCAATTTCAACAAAATTAGTTATGCGTTTTTTGTAGTTTATCAAAGGATGTCCCAGCTCTTTTGCCGTGATATGAAAATGATCTTCGTTAATGGTAGGAAAACACCAGGTAGGATTGTTAAAGTGAATGGTACTGAAACTGTTTAATACTTCAAAGACTGCTAAGTTATCAAACCACTTTTCAATATCTTCATCGTTTGTTTTTTTCCATTTTTCAAGGTCTAAAACCTGTTGCAAATTCCAGAACAGCAATACATTTAGCGGAATAGCAATTACCATATTGTACCTCAAATCAAGCCGATTTAAAATTTTTTTTAATTGCTTTATTTTTAGAGATGCATTTTTATTTTCCTGAAGCGATTTTTTTAAATCCTGCAGCAATGGTGATGTGAATGCTGCAGTTTCTATTTCGGATAAACTTTTAGAAAGCACTCCTAAATCTTCAACTAAGCTGGACAGCTGGTTGTGCAGCGGTGCTATAATTTTATTTAATTGAAAGCCGATTACCAGATAAATAAACAGAAACAAATACCAAATTTTTTCAGCAATGACATCAAAAATATAAAGGCCTGTAACGGTCAATATTATTACAGGTAAAACCCACCTCAGCCATTGCCAATGTTTAAACTGTATAAATTTAGTTGGTGCTTGTAACCATGTGGTAATTTGAAGTAAAGTGTTTTTTTTAATGCTGCTGTCTTTGCCTAAACCCTGTAAATTTTGGCGCCAGTCATTTTTGGTAATTAACTCCTTTGTTGCTTCCTGCCTTATTAAAATTGTTGCTTTATTTGCAGGCAATAATAACCAACCAGCTAGTTTTTGAGCACCTAATTCTGACGTGGTTCTGTTTAAAAACTGAAAGAGAGAGGCATGACCAAATACATCCATATCATTTGCGTAATAATGATCATGCGGTGTAAAATTGTTTCCATTCTCAAACTGGAAATAACTTCCATCCAAGGCCTGTAGCTCTTCTTTATTTATTCGGATCAAGTGACCTAAATGTTTGATTGCATCCCTATTTGCCAGGTCTTCATAAATAAGCTTGATGAATATGATTATTAACACGACTGCTACGGAAATAGCATACCATTTTTCTATTGACCATAAAAAGTAAAATCCTGCGACCACAGAAATTATGCTACCCAACCGTAACACGCCAAATAAAGATTTTTTTTGAAGAAGTTTTTTTTGCTCAGCTGTTAACAGATTAATTTTATCGTTGTAATATTCAAAGGCCGTCATACTGTAAAAATAGTTTAGAAAACAGAGAAACGAATTTCTTAAGTTTTAGCATTTCCCCACAATAAGTTTGTGTATTTTTGTATTTGCTGTTGATGCGTTTATTAATCATGATAAAAGTATCTTCAACTGAAACGGGGCCGTTTTGGTTTTGACAGCATAGATCTTTGCAGGTGTAAGCATGTAGTGCGTTGCGGCGTTAGCACTTTAATCTGAAACCGAAACTTTTAAATGGCAATACTTCGTATGCCATGGCTGCTTAGTCGATAGACTAGTAACCATTAGGGCCGCCGAGCAGGCTTTGTTACTGCCAAGTTCCGCCGCCGACATTAAAATAAAATAACATGCTGCGACGGTATGATGTGCCCGTTGCTTAAGATCATTCTTCTAAGAAAAATATTGGTTCGTTTTGCCCCGGTATTTTTTCGAAAAACAATGCAAAAATAAACATGTAGAAAGCTTGCGGCGAATATGTTTGGACACCGGTTCGAGTCCGGTCGGCTCCACAAATAAGAATCCATTGCTACACAGCAATGGATTTTTTATAATGAAAATGACAAATCTAAAAAATGCATAAATTTTACCTGCTTATTCTTATATGTTTATTACCGCGGATCTTGGTAGCTCAAAAGCAAGAAGATAAAAAGGCTGTAATTTTCATCACCCCTGCATATGAATCCCTCTATTCAACCCATGGAAATTTCTTTTATTCTCAATCTATAAAGGCCTCTAAATTTATTACTAAAAAGCTAGAACTTGGGGTAGGTATTGAAAAAGCTTTTTCTCCTAAACACCACGATAACGGGTTTGTGATTTACAGGTTGAAATTTGTGCCTGTTTATACAAACATAAAATACAATTTTATAAATGGCAGTAAATGGTGCCCCTTCGTGGAATCTTCCCTTGGAGTTTCATTTAATAAATATAAAATTGCAAGAGATGAAACTCCTACAGTAAAATCCAAAGTGAATGAAGTGGGTGTATTTATTTATACAGGAGTCGGTACTAAATATTTATTATCAAAAAATATTTCTTTGGTATCTGCACTTGGTTTTAAGGGGTATAAAATGAGTTTTAATGTTTACGATATTAATCCGCATGGCGTAACTTATTTAGTAGGATTAGGTTTCAAATTTTAACTGATTTTACATTTTTATTTTCTTCTGAATTCTTACATATAAATGAAGTTTTAATTTAAATGGTGATGAAAAAAATAATCGTATTCTTTTCTTTTTTTGCAGTAGCCCAGCAACTTACAGCGCAACAAATAGAAGATAAATATCCCATATCAATACTAAATCCTTCTGGTACCAAGCAGCTTTTATTTTATTTTTCAGGAGACGGTGGAATAAATAATTTTTCAGAAAATCTTTGTAATGACCTTGCCAAAAAGAATTATCCTGTACTAATTTTTAACAGCCGAAAATATTTCTGGAAACAGAAACTTCCAAATATTATGGCTCCCCAGGTCAGTGAGATTATTCAATACTATTTAGCTAAATTGAACAAGAAAGAATTTTCAATAATAGGTTATTCGTTTGGTGCGGACGTGGCCATATATTATAACACACGGCTTCCCAAAAATTTAACTCTGGCTCTAAAATCAACCGTATTGTTGTCCCCATCAATGGCAACAGATTTTACAATAAAACTCTCTGATCTATTGGGAATGGATAATGCCAAGGGAGAGTACAAGACTTTACCTGAAATTTTAAAAAGTCAAACAAATACTTTGTGTGTATTTGGAGAAGATGAGGACAAACAATTTTATAATGGCGTCGCAAACAAAAAAAATATTAAAAGAATATTATTACCGGGGTCTCATAAATATTCTGCCAATTTCGATAAAGTTTCTGCTGCCATTGTTACTGGGTTGTAATTAATTCCCTTCTGATATTCTTTTTAATGCATTGGGCACCTGTAGTAGATGATAATGATGGCTATAGATGAGATATTTTTTATTCCATTCAGGAAAAAACTTTTCCTTGTATTTCCGTAACCCTTTAAACTGCGCAAACGCTTTTAAATTGTTGTAAGCATACTTAATGGTTTTTTGAGTGATGTTTACACCCTCTATACCTGAAAGCGGCGCCAAACCTAGGTTAACACTCGTATAGCCATCCTCTTTTAAATATAAAAAAGTTTTCACCAGTAACATATCTAATATCCCATTTGGTGCATCGGGTTCTTTTCGTATTAAATCATAAGTAGCTTCGCCCGGAGCAAAATCATTTACTAGATTTAAAAACGCATACACTTTCTCTTCATTGTCTTCTACAGTTAAAATGGTTTGTTGTTTTAAAAGAGAGCCGTCAAAAACTCCCTGTGTAAAAGCAACCTCCTTTTGGTTTAAATCTTTTAACCATCTATCTGAAACCTGTTCCAGCTTTTGCAACAGACCCTCTTTTTGGTTTGGTTTGTATACCTTAAAAATAAAACCATCTGCGGTGAGTCTGTTTACAGCGCTTCGGGTAGATTTCATTTTGCCGCCATCCATAGAAAATTTAGTAAGGTTTAAAATAGCCTCTTCACCGATTGGTAAGAACTTTTTTCCAAGAGATCTATACATATCAAGAGAATCCTGAGGCACTCTATAATATGCAGTTATAAATCCATCAGCAATACAGCGTTCTTCAAAACTTTTTATTATGTCAATTTTTTCTGTAAGCGTTTCACTCACAGGATCTTCAAGTACTATCGCAAAATGACGGGTAACTTTGAAGCTTATAAATGCTGTACGGGTTTCGTTAAAAAATAGAAATTTATCCGGGTAAGTTTTAAAATAATCAAGCGCCGAACATCCATATTTTTGTAAAAGGTTTTCTGCATCTTCAAAATCATTGGAACTATTGTATGGTTTTATAAAATAGGGTCTTAACAAATTGTATAATACAAAAACTATCACGGTCCCGC
>JANXTN010000338.1 GCA_025352435.1 Ferruginibacter sp.
CGGATCGTTTTCTACATAATAGCGATGCTCATGAAAACGCAAAACTGTGCGTAACTCTTCCATGTTATCTGCATTTATTTCACCTTCGGCAAAAAATAACCATCTAATGGAATCTTGTTGCAATGCCCTTACCTGTTGTGCGTTAAACATATTCAAATGTAAAATGGATAATTAATACGGAAGAATTTTTTTACAGAAACATCGCATTAAGATTAGATGAAAGACAACTCATTGCCTTTAACATAAATACTTATTTTTGAGCATGAGAAATCTTACCAATCTACTAACAAGCTTATGCATCATTTTCGTTTTTGCTTCCTGCAATAGCAAACAAAAAGTTTCGCTTATTGTACTACATGCTACTATTTACACAGCTGATTCGAGTTTCTCCGAAATACAAGCAATGGCTATAAATGACGGAAAAATTATAGCCGCCGGCAAAGACAAAGAGATCATGAAAAAATATTCATCCGATTCTATTACAGATGCTATAGGTAAAACGATTTTCCCAGGCTTCATAGATGCGCATTGCCATTTTACAGGTTATGCAACTGATATGTGGAAATGCAATTTGGTGGGTACGACTTCCTTTAAAGAAATTGTAAATAAGATGAAAGATTACAGCACCAATGCACCTATGGAATGGATCTATGGACGTGGTTGGGACCAAAACGACTGGACCGTGAAAGAGTTTCCAACGAAAGATATATTTGACAGTTTATTTCCTAACAGACCGGTATTTTTAAAGAGAGTAGATGGACATGCAGCTTTGTTAAACCAAAAAGCGCTTGACCTTGCAGGCATAACAGCTTCAACAAAAATTGATGGTGGTGAGGTAGAGTTGAAGAACGGAAAACTCACCGGTATTTTGGTAGATAATGCCATGCATTTTGCAGAAAAAAAAGTACCACAAATAAATGATACGTTAGCTAGAAAATATTTTAACGATGCGCAAAATTATTGTTTTGCTGCGGGGCTTACAGGTGTGCACGATTGTGGTATTAGTGAACACACTGTTGACCTGATTGTAAATGCACAAAAAAGTGGGGGGTTGAAAATGAAGATTTTTGCCTTGCTATCAGATGATACAACCTATTATGAAAAATGGATAAAAAGCGGTCCGCTAAAAACAGATCGGTTAACAGTAGGTGGTTTTAAATTTTATGCTGATGGTGCATTGGGTAGCAGAGGAGCTTGTCTTCTAAAAGATTACAATGATAAAGTTGGATGGAAAGGTTTTTTACTGAACAGCAAAGCTCATTTTGAAAAAGCGGCGCAAATGCTTGCAGGCAGTGGTTTACAAATGTGTACACATGCCATTGGTGATAGCGGCAACAGAGAAATTCTAAAAGTGTATGCGCAAGCATTGAAAGGTAAGAATGACAAACGCTGGCGCATTGAACATGCACAGGTTTTAGATGCGGCTGACTTTCACTTTTTTGCTGATTATAATATTATTCCTTCAGTGCAACCTACACATGCTACAAGTGATATGTATTGGGCAGGAGCCAGAGTAGGCGCAGAACGCATAAAAACTTCTTATGCCTACAAACAATTATTACAGACAAATGGTTGGATGCCACTAGGTACAGATTTTCCGGTAGAATATATTGAGCCTATAAAAACATTCTTTGCAGCCGTTGCAAGGCAAGACGGTAAAGGCTTTCCCGCAGATGGTTTTCAAATGGAAAATGCACTTAGCCGCAAAGAAGCAATTTATGGGATGACCATATGGGCGGCTAAAGCAGCTTTTGAAGAAAAAGAAAAAGGTAGTTTGGAGGTTGGTAAAGCGGCAGATTTTATTATGCTCGATACTGATTTAATGAAATGTGACAAATCAAAAATATTAGCAACAAATGTATTGGCAACATGGATAAATGGTGAGAAGGTTTTTGGGAAATAAACCGCTTAATAAATTATTTAGAACTATCCATGAACACCTTCATTTCTTTATACCGATCATTACCCGTATTAAAAAACTGTGTAATCATCGGTATATGTTTTTTACCATTTAGAATTGTATAGTTTGGTTTTGGTACAAATGCTTTAAACGCAGTTATAAACTTTTCATTGCTTGCTTCAATAGAAGGGTACGTTTTGCTGCCCCGGTAAATGAGCATTGGCGGCATTTCCTTGTGCAAAAAATACATCGGCGAAGCTTCCTTCCATATTTTAGGGTCGTTGCTAAATGTATTTAAATAGGTATTTCCAGGTTCAAAGTTTTCGCCCTTCAAATAGCCATACATATCCAAGCCTGCTGCATCTATTAGTATAATTCCTTTCAATGGATTGGTAATTCCTATTCTTGAAAAGTATTCTTTTTTAATCCCGACAAGTGCTGCTAAATGTCCACCTGCTGAATGCCCTGATATAAATATTTTATTTGGATCTCCACCATAAGATTTGATATTTTCCTTCACCCATTTCACCGCTTTAGCCACATCAATCGCCATCTCATCATATCCTGCCTTAGGGCTTTTTGGATAATCAACAATTACAGCCAATACATTTTTTCTTGCCCAACGAGTTCCGAAGAAACTGTACAGTTCCTTCCTACCGGAGTTCCAGCTTCCTCCATAGATAAAAATTAAAACATCTTTTAATGCCTCGCTTTTTTTAGGTGCAAATATGTTAAGAGATTGGGCCGGGTTATTTGCAATATTATCTGCAGGCAGATAAACAATATTTTTACTCCTGATTACGGATTTGAAAGCACAACTGCTAAATAGAAAAACGGACATAAATAAGGCGAGGGCTTGCTTTATAGCTATTGAGTATTTTTTATTTGTCATGTGTCTTTACTTAGGAAAAATGTTTCTTCGGGTTTAATTTGATATTCTTATTTCTTTTTCTTCTGTCCTCTCGTAATCGGTTTACCATATTTTTTCATCATTCTGTCTTTTCTTCTAACAACAAAATTTACCTTGCTGTTTTTTGCAGATTTTTCATGAAATGCAGGACCAACCTCTTCTTTTTTTGGAAGCCGAACCTGGTATGTTTTCATAAACACTTTCGGTATTTCATCTTCCGTCAATACATCTGATATAACCAAATGCTCGGGCAACGGCGTAACGGGAACTGTATACTGCATCAAGGTTTCAATGATTTCCAGCAATGGTTTTTCTTTCTCTGTAAAAAAAGTAATGGCAATACCTTTCTTATCTGCACGCCCGGTTCTACCAATTCTGTGAATATAATTTTCAGGAACATCAGGTGTGTCGAAATTTATTACGTGCGTTACTTCAGAAATATCAATACCTCTGGCTACAATATCTGTTGCAATAATAAATCGGAAATTACCTTCTTGAAATTGCTTTACGGTATTAAAACGGTGGTTCTGTTCCTTGTTGGAATGTATCACACCAACTGTTCCAGGAAACTTAGGTTCTAACTGCTCATACAGATCATCAGCCAATTTTTTTGTAGCAGCAAATACCAAAACTTTGGTCATGCTTTGATCTTCTGTAAGTAATAAATGCAGCAGATTTACCTTGGTGTAAAAGTTAGGAACTGCATAAACCGTTTGCTCGATATTTTCCAGCGGAGTGCCCGTGGGTGCAGCTTCCACTCGTTCGGGGTCATTAAAATACGTATTCATCAGCAACTC
>JANXTN010000351.1 GCA_025352435.1 Ferruginibacter sp.
CAGTTGCTAAAAGCAAATCCAAAAACAGTTGTTGCCCTAATGGGAGGTGGTGCTATTGATATGACAAGATGGGTAAATAAAACACCGGCTATTTTGCAAAACTGGTATGCGGGTATGGAAGGTGGAAATGCACTTGCAAAAATTTTGTTTGGGACTGTCAATCCATCAGGAAAATTACCCATGACTTTTCCGAAGAGGCTGGAAGACAATCCATCTTACGCATTAGGAGAATATCCCGGTGATACTGCCAAAAGTTTATTGGTTCATTATTACGATGATATTTATGTAGGTTATCGTTACTACGATACATATAAAGTAACCCCACAATTTGCATTTGGACATGGGCTTTCTTATAGCTATTTTGAGTATAGTAACTTAAAGCTCTCTGTACTTGATAAGAATGTTACAGCCACTTTTACGATTAAAAATGTTGGAAAAGTAGCGGGCGCTGAAGTAGCACAGTTATATGTACATGAGCAAAATGCAGCATTACCAAGGCCTGAGAAAGAATTAAAGGGTTTTGAAAAAGTAAAACTTGCTGTAGGAGAACAAAAAACCATTAGTATCCAACTAGATGAGTCTGCTTTTAAATATTTTGATGATGTAAAAAATGAATGGGTCATGGACAATGCTTCATTTGATATTTTGGTTGGAGGTGCATCAGATAATATTAAACTTAGAAACACAATTAAATTATAAATTCAGGATTTGAAATAAAATAAAATAGGCTATACCGAAAAGGTAATAGCCTGTTTTTATTTTCACAAAAAATGATTTTTGTTTAAAGATCCTATGGATTTGTAGAAAATATACTTGCTTCTTTTAACAACATTCTTCGGTTTAATTTTAGCTGCGCAATAATTAATTCTGCAAAGTCTTCCGGGTGCATTACTTTCTCTGCATCACCGGTAATTAAATTGGCACTTTGCGCAAGCTCAGTAACGATGGTGCTTGGCGCTAATGTGGTAACACGAATATTGTGTTTGCGTACTTCCTGCATCAAACTTTCTCCTAAACCAAACACTGCGAATTTCGAAGCACTGTATGCACTTGTTTGCGCACTTCCTGCTTTCCCTGCAGTGGAAGAGATATTGATGATATCGCCTGTTTGTCTTTCAATCATCTCAGGTAACACGGCACGTATTGCATAGTAGACACCAAATAAATTTACTTTAATCATGTTTTCCCAAACCTCGGGTTCCAGTTCCAGGAACTTTCCAAATTTGCCCGTTCCTGCATTGTTTATTAAAATGTCTATTGGTCCTAATTCTTTTTTTATCTTTTTTACTGCAGCATTCACTTCATCTATATTACTAATGTCCGCCGCTGCTGTTGCTACATTTACACCTAATAATTTTATGACTGCGGCCACCTCATCTAAATCTTTTTGGGTACGGGCAACAAGTCCTACATGTGCACCTTCATTTGCTAAAGCTAAGGCCACAGCTTTCCCAATTCCTTTTCCTGCACCGGTTACGAGCGCTATCTTTCCTTTTAGTGATTGCATATTTTTATAAGTTTAGTAAGGCGAAATTACTTTAAAGTTTTTAAGTGATTTTTTTTGGAGCAGATTTTTGTTGTATAAATTCTAATCTCCTAAGGATGCAAATGATTGATAGTTTTAAAAAAAAAGGACAGAATAAGATTCAATCCGTTTTAAAAACTCTCTCAGCAGGGATTTAGGGATGGCATCTTTTTGAAAGTTGTCATCTCTAAGCTTTGGAAAGCAGTGTATTATTTAACTCGCTTTCTTTACTCCTATAATAGGAATTGATTTTTCCCTTATCATTTTATTCAACTCAGGCACATCAACTTCCATTAATCTTTTTAATTTACTTAACTGAATATCTGCAAGCCCACCAAGTTCATTGTAAACCTGCTTAACTTGCTCTGTTGGCGGATTGTAGCCACTGCCGGCATAATCAAACAAACCACTTATTTTATCATTCAAACGAATTGGATAATTCAATACATCCTGTCCGCTCTTTGCTTTTGTTTGATAAAAAGCTTCTTCGATAGCAGTCAGCTGTTTGTTAATGGTATCGCCTTTTTGTTTAATCTCTTTTGGTAAATCTTTGCCCTGACGGTCTGCAAAATCATTTATCTGCGTACGCACTTCTCTTATATTTTTAATTGCTTTTTGTATATCAGTAAATTTATCTCTGATATTTACAAGCGTGGTAAACTGGTCTTCATAACCTTGCTGCGTAATGTTATATGCAGGGTTTGCCAGCACTGTAAATGGCTGCTCCATAGAATCTTTCCCAACCAATACTTTTACGAAATACTTACCAGGTATAGCTTTTGGGCTACCTACAGCACCGTTCCACAAAATCATTCCATCTATCTTTTCAGCTTCAGGATAATTCATATTCCAAACAAACTTATTCATGCCAACATTTAAATCTATCTTATCATTTTTTTCTTTTGCGTCAGTAGTAAATCTTTTCACTTCTTTTTTATTTCTATCTAAAATTACAACAGCGCCTTTACTGCTATCCTGTAATGTCTTTACATAAAAATTAATAACCGTGCCATTAGCAGGATTTGTTCCCGCATTTTTTGCATTAGCATTTACAAAACCATCTCTTCTAAAACTTTCATTTACGGGCAAGATGTACATATTTTTTTCCAACACATCGGCATTGTATTGCTGTATTGGAGTGAGGTCGTCAATGCTCCAAAAAGCTCGACCCTGCGTAGCTACAATGAGATCATTGTTTTTTATTGTCATGTCTGTAATGGGTACAAATGGTAAATTCAACTGAAAAGGACGCCAGTTTGCACCATCGTTGTAACTGATGTACATGCCGTACTCAGTACCTGCATACAATAAACCTGCACGTTTTTTATCAGCCCTTATAGCTCTTGCAAAGTGCATGGATGGAATGCCTGTTGTTATCTCTTTCCATGTTTTGCCATAGTCTTCTGTTTTAAAAATATATGGTTTAAAATCATCCATTTTATATTTTGTACCAACAATATATATTGCGCCTTTTTTAAACGGATCAGCATCTACACAATTCCACATCATCAATTTTCCTGCTGCAGGTGGTGTTACATCTGTCCAGCTCTTGCCTGCATCTCGGCTTACGTTTACTCTCCCATCATCACTACCTGTCCACAATAAATCTTTTTCATATGGACTTTCCATTGCTGTAAAAATGGTACAATAATATTCCACCGAAGTATTGTCCTGCGTAATTGGTCCACCACTAGATTTTTGCTTAGCTGTATCGTTGGTAGTAAGGTCAGGGCTTATAACCTGCCATGATTGTCCTTCATTTTCTGATGCAAATAAATGTTGCCCACCTACGTACAATTTTTTAGGATTGTGAGGTGAAAAGAAGATTGGGAAGTTCCATTGAAAACGATATTTAGTAGAGCTTGCCCCTGCACCCAATGGATTGTCAGGATACACGCTGATGGCTCTGTTTTCGCCGGTCTTATGGTCCAGTCTGCTGAGGTAGCCACCATAATTTCCTCCATACACCACATCGGGATTTAAAGGATCAGCTACTACGTATCCACTTTCTGCACCTGCTGTTGGAGTCCAGTCTTCATTGGAAATTTGTCCGCCATTGCTGCTACTTAAAACTCTGATGGTGCTGTTGTCCTGTTGTGCACCTAATATTCTGTATGGAAAATGATTGTCTGTAGAAACCCTGTAAAACTGCGCCGTTGGCTGGTTTTGTAAAGAACTCCAGTTGTTGCCTCCATCAAAACTTATCTGCGCACCGCCATCATCAGCCACAATCATTCTGTTGGCATCTTCGGGGTCTATCCAAAGATCATGGTGGTCGCCATGAGGTGTGCTGATGGGCTTAAATGTTTTACCTGCATCTGTACTTTTATACATGCCCACATTTAAAGCATAAATAACATTTTCATTTTTTGGATCGGTAAATATCTTACTGAAGTACCATGCCCGCTGAGCAATATTTGCATCGTCAGTTTGTTTCTCCCATGTATTACCTCCATCATCGCTGCGGTACAAGCCACGGCTTTTGCATTCTATCAAGGCATAAATTCTTTCAGGATTCACTGCACTTACAGCAATACCGATGTTACCAATCACTTCATTTTTAGGTAAGCCTTTTTTGTTCATTAAGTTGGTCCATGTTTCACCTGCATCTGTACTTTTCCATAATGCACTACCCGGTCCACCACTTTCAAAACTATAAGGCGTACGTTTTACATTCCACGTGCCGGCATATAAGGTAGAAGGATTGCCCGGTTCCATCACAAGTTCTTCGCCACCGGCATTTGCATTTGCAAACAAAACCTTGCGCCATGTTTTACCTCCGTCAGTTGTTTTATAAATACCTCTGTCTTCGCTAGGCGCAAATAAATGTCCTATGGCTGCCACCCAAACTATATCCGGATTTTTAGGATGAATAAGAATTCGGCTGATATGTCTTGTATTTTTTAATGGAAGCAGTTTCCACGTTCTGCCACCATCATCGCTGCGCCAGATGCCGTTCAAACCTTCACTCACATTTCCACGCAGTGTAGCTTCGCCTTCTCCGGCATAGATAATACTTTCATCGCTTGGTGCTACGGCTACTGCACCAATGGAGCCGCCAAAATATTTATCAGAAATATTTTTCCAGTTGCTGCCGCCATCAGTTGTTTTCCATACACCACCACCGGTAGCACCAAAGAAAAAAGTGTTTTTGTTTTTCCAACTTCCTGCAACTGTACCGCTGCGGCCACCTCTAAAAGGTCCTACCTGCCTGTATTTTACGTTGCTGAAAAGTGCAGAATCTACAGAAAATATACTGCGGTTTTGTTTTTGTGCATTGGCTGTAAAAATTGTAAGCAATGCAGCAGCACAAGTAATTATTTTTATCATAAGCTGAATTAAGGAATGAAATTTACGACAATGAAATGATGAATTGTAAAACTGTCTAAAGAAAAAATTGGAGTGTTAGTTAGATATTATTTTGTTGTTATTTGAGATGATTTTTTACATCCCCATCATTATTATATTCATTCACTTCTTTCGCAAAAGCAATTTCCATCTTTTGTTTGTCAAAATCCTTTTCGTTATTGGCAATAAATATCGTGGCAACCCCATTACCTATAAAATTTGTAAGCGCTCTTGCTTCACTCATAAATCTATCAACACCCAATAACAAAGCAAGCCCTTCAACGGGAATGATTTTTATGGCAGAAAGTGTAGAAGCGAGGACAATAAAACCGCTGCCCGTAACGCCGGCAGCACCTTTGGAGGTTACCATTAAAATACCAATAACAGTAAATATTTGCGCAGCAGATAACTCTACATTAAACACCTGTGATAAAAAAAGCACTGCCATAGAAAGATAAATAGTAGTACCATCTAAATTAAAAGAATAACCCGCCGGCACCACCAAACCTACAACGGCTTTGCTGCAACCCATGTATTCAAGCTTTTGCATAAGAGAAGGCAATGCAGCTTCGCTTGAAGATGTACCTAAAACGATGAGTAGCTCTTCTCTTATATAATTTAAAAAACGAAAGATATTTATTTTATAAAAACGTAAAATAATACCAAGTACAACAAAAATAAAAACTGCCATGGTTGTATAAACAGTCAACATCAGTTTACCTAAGGGCAACAAAGTGGCAATTCCATATTTGCCAATGGTAAATGCCATTCCTCCAAACGCACCAATCGGCGCAAACAACATTATTAAGGCAAGCCCTTTAAAAATATATTTTGAGATCGTGAAAAGCTTATCAGAAATATTTGCCGCACCATTGTATCTACTTAAAAATATTCCGAATAAAATAGAAAAGAATAGTACTTGAATGGTAAAGTTATCTTTTAAGAACTGCCACCAGCTAAAGCCTTTTGCAGCATTAGTATATTGAGCAATGTCGGCAGGGTTACCACTATGTATCTCCACACCGCTACCAGGCTTTATAATCCATGCCGCAGCGATGCCTACAAGCAGAGCAAAAGTTGTAACAATTTCAAAATAGAGTAATGCCTTACCCCCAACCCTACCTACTTTTTTTAAGTTACCCATACCACTTATACCTAATGATATGGTAAGGAAAATGATGGGGTAAATAAAAAGTTTTACAAGTTCTATGAAGTACTTGCCCAATGGCTGCATTTGGATAGCTACTGCAGGTGCATAATGTCCAAGCAATGCACCTGATACAATTGCTGTGAGAACCCAGAATGTAAGATTAGTAAATACTTTTTTCAAACGCACTGTATTTTAAACAAGATGTATAAACATATTTTACAGAAATTTTTCCCCAATGCAAGGAAGTAAATGTAGTTAGGTTGTTATTTAAAACAATATAATGTCATAAATTTTAAATCAATTACATTTAGAAACAAAACATTATCAATGAAAGTATTGCGGTATTTAATTGTTTTGGTAATCGCTGTAAGCAGTTGTCAAACAAAAAAACAAAATGTAGAAAAAACTCAAACAAAGTCAAGCTTAGATTCAAGCTTTGCTAACATCCTTCAAAAATATTATGATGAGCGCATGCAACTGTTTCCGTTGGAAGCAACAGTAAATGGAGACACAT
Organism: Ferruginibacter sp.; assembly: GCA_025352435.1. Taxonomy (GTDB): domain Bacteria; phylum Bacteroidota; class Bacteroidia; order Chitinophagales; family Chitinophagaceae; genus Ferruginibacter. Next base: position 6,538 of record JANXTN010000351.1, read on the forward strand.
TGTACAATGATCTGTTGCCTGCAGATTTTACAGAAAGCTACCATGCAAAACTTAAAGACTTTTTTACAAAGTACAATGATGCATTAGGTAAAACAGATACAACATCTTTTAACGACAACGATCATAAAAGCTATAATATTTTAAAATATGAAATAGATATGGCGCTGCGTGGCTTGGCATTGGGTTACTCCGGCGGTACCGCTATGTACATGCCTTTTGATCAGTTTAACGGCACTACATTGATGCTGGGGCAAATGGGTTCGGGCACCGGCAACCAACCATTTAAAACAGTAAAGGATTACGACAACTGGATAAAACGTGCAACAGCATTTTCTGCATGGGCGGATAGTGCTATAGTGTACTTTAAAAAAGGCATGGCAAATAATACGGTGTTGCCAAAAAGCATTGTTGTAAAAATGATACCGCAAATGCAAAACATGGTTACGGCTGAACCTACGAAGAGTTTGTTTTATGGCCCTATAACATTAATGCCTGCCGGTTTTACAGCTGAAGATAAACAAAGACTGACCGCGGCTTATACTAATCTAATTAAAAATGAATTAGTACCAGCCTATAAAAAGCTGGGCAATTTTTTACAGAACGAATACTTGCCAAGAGCAAGAGCAACAACGGGAATAAATGATTTACCTAATGGGGCTGCCATTTATAATTATATGGTAAAATATTGGACTACTACCAACAAAACGCCTGACGAAATATATAACACAGGGCTAGCAGAAGTGAAGCGCATAAGAGATGTAATGGAACAAATAAAAACTCAGACTGGGTACAAATGCAGTCTCGATTCGTTTTTCACTTTTATGAAGACTGACAAACGGTTTATGCCTTACAAAACGCCTGGAGAAGTAATTGCAGCTTTTAAAAAAATACAAACAACCATTGACCCCAACTTAAAAAATATTTTTACGTTAACGCCCAAAACAACTTTTGAAATAAGGCAGACAGAATCCTTTAGAGCCGCTAGTGCAAGTGCAGAATATTATCCCGGTTTACCTGATGGCAGCAGACCCGGCATTTTTTATATTCCAATAATTGATGCTACTACTTTTAATACCACCAGCGGAATGGAAAGCCTATTTTTGCATGAAGCAATACCCGGGCACCATTACCAAATGAGTATACAGTCTGAAAATAAAACGCTGCCGGCTTTCCGACGATTTTTATGGTATGGAGCTTATGGCGAAGGCTATGCATTGTATTGCGAAAGCTTAGGAAAAGAGCTGGGATTATATACTGATCCTTATCAATACATGGGTGCACTTGGCGACGAAATACATCGTGCCATAAGACTTGTAGTAGATGTTGCCATGCATACCGAAAAAATGACAAGAGAACAAGCCATTGCTTACATGATGCAGAACGAAGCCATCAGCGAAGAAGGCGCTACTGCTGAGATAGAGCGATATATGGTGTACCCTGCACAGGCACTAAGCTACAAAACAGGGGCATTAAAAATTAAGGAACTGCGTGAAAAATATACACAAATGCTTGGCAGTAAATTTAGCCTTGCAGCTTTTCATGATGAGTTTTTAAAAGACGGTTGTATGCCTTTAGAGATTATAGAAAAATCTATGGATGCATGGGTAAAGAAGCAGTAAGAACTATTAAAAAAAATATTTTTACAATCTACTTAAGGGCTGTTGTATTTGGAAGCTTTATGGAACTTTTGTCCTTTGCCCGCCGACAATCTTTCATTCGTTCTTCATAAAAGCCTGCCCTGCCTGCGGAAAATCAAAGCTAAGTCGTGCAGTTCTTAATCTTTAAAAAAGGAAGGCTTCTGGATTGAAACTACACTGCATCGGATGCCGCGGATCCTTTGTAAGGTATTCCGGAACAAAGCAGGACAAAAATCTCCCGCCAACCGTCAAAAAATTATTTAGTTGTTTTATAAATTGTACCGTCTTTCATTACCCATTTTACATTTTGCAACAATTGAATATTTTGAGTTGGATCCCCTGCCACAGCGATAATATCTGCGTAATTACCTGCTTTTAATTCGCCAAGCAACGGCTGACCGAGTAAGTCAGAAGCATTGATAGTGGCTGTTTGTATGGCCTGCAAAGGTGTGTAACCATACTTTACCATAAATTCAAAATCTTTGGTTTGGGCAACGTTCCAATCGTACCCGCCAATGTCTGTACCATAAGCAATTTTTACCCCGGCAGCGGCGGCTTTTTTAAAGAGCGCAGGTTCTGTTTCGGCGAAATATTTATTTATAGGGCTGCCCGCTTTTGCACGGCCTTCGGCTACAAAATCGTTGACATAAATCGTAGGGCACCAATACACATTTTTCTTTATCATGGTTTGTATGCATTCATCATCCATACCAAAGCCATGCTCAATTGATGAAGCGCCTGCACCAATGGCTGCTAAAATTCCATCTCTTGTAACGGCATGTGCAGCAAGTTTTCTGTTGCTTCGTTTTACTTCATCGCCAATAGCCATAATTTCTTCTGTTGTAAAGTTTTGAAGACTTCGGTAGCTGCCGTCGGCGAGTTTGCTGTAACTTCTATCTGCATAAATTTTTATCCAATCTGCACCATGGGCAATCTGGTCACGCACTACCCGACGAGCTTCATCTGCACCGGTAATTTCTTTAAGGCCCTTTGGTAATGTAAGTTCCCATGCATAACCTGCTTCGCTGATGGGGTAGTGGCCTGTTGTGTTTATGGCAAGGGTAGAAACAAACATGCGTGGACCGGGCATTTCGCCGTTTTTGATTGCTTTTTTAAGGTCTACATCTGCATAGCCTGCCCCTTCGGTGCCAAGGTCTCTAAGGGTTGTGAAACCATTTTGCAACGCGATGCCGCAGCTGCGAACCGCACGTATAGTGCGGTATGGAATGGATTCTTTTAAAAGCTGCACATCGTAATCTTCGCTGGTAATATCGCCCTGCAACAATACATGCGTGTGGCAGTCAATCATGCCGGGCATAATGGTGTATGCAGATAAATCAATGACGGTATCTGCTTTTATTTTAACCATAGCACCTGCCGGTGAAATGGATTCTATTGTATTATTTTTTACAACAATGGTTACATTTTTATTTAGCTGCCCGGTGCGGACATCCAATACTGCTCCACATTTAATAGCGGTAACTTTTTGGGCAAATAAACTGAGGGTAATGAACAAGGAAAAAATAAATAGGAAAATGTTGCGCATAATTTTGGTTTTTTATAATACAAAATACTGAAATATTTTTATTGCAATAAGTATTTGTATGGAAAGAATAAAATGTTGACGAACACTTTATTTAATTTGCATTTTTATATTTGTTTTAGATTAGTAAATTTTAAAGATTCTTGCTTATCCATAAATTATGAAAAGAAACCTTCTTACTATAACACTGATAATTGCATTTATTATTGAAGCCGCATTAACTATTTTGTGTTTTTTTAAACCCGCAACAGCCATGAGTTTGTTCGGTATGGCGTACAGCAATGAAACCTCTTTTCTTGGATATATCATTGCTTGGTTTTGCCTGCTTGTATCTATAATGATTTTGTATGCAATGGCAGGGTTAAGAAATAATAACAACGGTTACAAAACATTAATTTATATCCTTGGCTGTTGGTGGATAGCACTAGGCATTGGTGTGTATGTAAGCTTTAAAAAAACAGATAATCTGCTGCTGGATTCGTTAAAGGGTGCAATACTAATTGTATTGAATTACCTTTATGCAAATGATAAAAAATCGCCTAGCAGTTAAGAAATTTCTACCACTTGTAATTTCTTTTTGCGGGTAAGTTCTGGAGGCAGGTTTTCTACAATACAGTTTTTTAAAATGCCCGTGAGCCTCGTTTTTACAAATCCCTTTAAGGTGACCATACTTATTTCTCTTGCAGGCGCAGGGCTTTTAAAATAACGGAGCATGCCTTTTTTTGTTGCGCTCATATCCAGCGTAGCAAGCTCCGGTAATAATGTTATTCCTTCGTTTTTTTCTACAAATTTTTTTAATGTTTCTATGCTGCCGGTTTCATATTCTAAATGTTTTTCTATAGTGGAGTTTTTTTGTAACTCACAAAGGTTAAGTGTTTGGCTGCGCAGGCAATGACCTTCTTCTGCAAGCCATAACCGATTAGGATCGATATCTGATGGTAAAATATATTTTTTTGCAAATACCTTTTCTCTTTTTGAAACATACGCCACAAACTCTTCATTAAATAAAATTTCTTCCTTCAATTCTGCATGGGCAAGCGGTGTTGCCAATATGCCGATATCTATACTGCCATTGTTTAACCGCTTTATAATTTTTTCTGTGGTTAACTCACTTATGCTAAGCTTAACCAACGGATATTTTTTTATAAAAGATAATAAAAACAGGGGCAATAAATATGGTGCAAGAGTAGGAATGATACCGATTTTTAAATGACCTTCAACAGTGTTTTTTTGTTGTTGAATAAGTTGCTCCACCATAGCAGTTTCTGCCAATATTTTTTTTGCCTGTTCAATAATGATTGCACCTGTTTCTGTAGTAGTAACGGGCATGCTGTTGCGGGAAAAAATTGTTGTTTTTAATTCTTCTTCCAGCCTTTGTACCTGCAGGCTTAAAGATGGCTGCGCAATGTGGCAATGCGCTGCAGCTTTACCAAAATGCCGAAACGAATCAAGTGCCACAACATATTCTAATTGTACAAGTGTCATAATAGTTTAAAGCTATGATTTTATAATATCTATTCATTAAAAATATAATCATTTAAACATAATTTTATTAAGTGTTAGTGCGGAAACGACAATACAACAAATTAATTATAGAAGCGGATTTTTTGGTTTAACAATTAAACATATTGTATGTTAAGTGAACTGATAAGCTAAAGATTATAAACAAATTTCCCCTTGAAAAGCTAAAGCCATGAAATAATTTTCATGGCTTTTTTTTGTTGGAAAGAAAACAATAAGCTTTTTTTATTTTTTGATAATTTTAACAGTGCGGATGTCGTTGCCGAGCAGCACTTTCAACAAGTAAATCCCGGGCTCGTAATTATTCAATGATATGATTGTAGTATTTATGCCTTTAGCAGCCCGTATTGTATTTTTTTGAAAAACCCTTCCGTCATTACTAATTAAACTATAAGTTACTTTCATTTCTGATGGAGCATTTATCTCAAGAGAAGTAATATTTTCTACTGGATTCGGATATACCGAGAAAATTGAATTTTTATCAGTAATCTTTATATTCCTAATTTCAGAATATACAAAACGCCCATCAATATCTACTTGTTTTATCCGATAGTAAATATTGCCATTACTCTTAACTAATCCAATATTTAAATCAGTATAAGTATAAATATTTCCATTGGTTGAACTACTTGTCTTTACAAAAGAATTTATCTTATTAAAGATGGTACCGTCCAAACTTCTTTCCATTTCATAACGATCTACTGCTGCTGTTTCGTTTACAACGCTCCAGCCTAAAACTGCATCGGTAGATTTCTTTACGCATGTGAAGGAAGTAAATTTTACAGGCAACACACTAGCTGTTATTTTCTGATAAAAATTTTGTCCGGAATTTGATAAGAAGGCTGCGTTACCATAGTAAAGCTGGTTACTGATATTTCCATTAAGGCTATTGTGTGATGTGAAATCTGACTGACCACCTACACCCGCAGTATTTTTAGTAGCAGTAAAATAATACGGAAATCCTGTTTCATTATTACCCGACAATTCAATATTGGTAGAAATTACGTTGCTGACCGGAACTGAGAAAACAAGGTACTCTTGGCCTGCAACATAAGTTACTGTAG
>JANXTN010000353.1 GCA_025352435.1 Ferruginibacter sp.
CCCTTCGCCTAAATCCTAACCTGAGTGTGCACAACGTAGCATTCTTCTCCCCTTACGAATTAATTAACAACGCAACGTTTTGACCAAGTGAATGTCTGAATTAATAAACAATTAAATTATATCTTATGAAAAATATTTTTCTTCTATTGCCATTTGTAATTGGAATACTATTATTATTTCAATCTTGTAAAAAAGAATCACCTATTGCACCTACATATCAAACTATTACGCAGTCACTTAAAGCTAATCAATCTTACCAATTTGATTTGGGTACTTTTGGTGATGAAGAGGGGGCTAATATATCTCAACAAGCAGTTTATTTTGCCATTAGTTCAATTGACAAAGACATTAATACTGGAAAGGCAATTTATAAATATATTCCTGCTACAAACTTTGTGGGCACGGACGAAGTAGAAATAAAATCTGCTCGAGGTTCGAATGGATCAAATGCAAATAACAAAATAGTTTATACAAAAATAAAATTTACATTCACAAATTAAACGGATGGAAAATTATTCTGTGTGTTCTGCTGATTTCAACTTCTAAAATATTCTTTTATGAGACAAATTTATTTAATTTTATCATTTATTATTTTATCACTTATTTTTTCTTGCACTAAAGAAACAGTGCCCTCAAATTCCGATATCGTTGGAAATTGGAATTGGAAGACTTCCTACTCGTCTACGGGTTTTCAGAAGTTATCAACTGACACAAACAAGATTTTCTCCATTCAATTTAAAAGCGATTATAAGTTTGTTAATCAAGCCGGTTGTGTTATTGGCGGTCCTACAGAAGGAAATTATCAATTTCGAACTTTAGGCAATGAAAAAATTGTAATTTTAAAAGCAGAAAATACAAGACCGGACACTTTAAAATTATCGTTTGAAGTAGGCCAATTAATACTTACAGAGACAAATAATGGATATTCTTGGTATCATTATTTTAATAAGAAATAAATAATTATAATTTTAACAATGCCTAATAAGGGGCTTGTTACTCATAACCTTTAACGCTGTGTAGATTACATAACAACGGCGCTACAACAATACACTCAATAAAAGCCGAAAAACTTCCTCCAGCCCCCAATAGCCCCGATACTAAAGGATGCCGCTGCCTTTGAGCGGCAGCAGTGTATAGCGGGATGCAATTGCCCATCAAAGTACAAATGCCTATGTTCCAAAACATTCCCCAAACAAAAAAGGCTCCGAATAATTGAAGCCCTTCCTGTCTTTTGTCTTTAATCTCTTGTCTTAAAATCCTATAACTACTCTTGTTCCACCAGTCTAAACCCATTACCATGTATGTTCACAATCTCCAGCTTAGGATCTTCTTTTAAATACTTGCGGAGTTTTGCAATGTACACATCCATGCTGCGGCCGTTAAAGTAAGTATCGCTGCCCCATATTTTTTTAAGTGCTGCTTCTCTTGGCAGCAAATCATTTTTGTATTCGCTCAGCATTTTAAGCAACTCATTTTCTTTTGGAGAAAGCGTTTGTGTTTTGCCATTTACAACCAACTCTCTTAGCCTTGGGTTAAAATGATAGCTGGCAAGATCGAACTCTGCATTGGCCTCTTCTTTGTGCAACTCCTCGTTGCGTTTAAGGATAGCCTTTATTTTATGCAACAATACATCACTGTCAAATGGTTTGGTAATGTAATCATCTGCACCAAGTTTGTACCCCTGTATAATATCATCCTTCATAGTTTTTGCACTTAAAAAGAACAACGGCACATCAGGATTTATATCTCTAATTTCTTCTGCTACCGTAAAGCCATCCATATTTGGCATCATTACATCTAACAAACAAATATCAAATTTCTCTCTTTGAAATGCAGCAAGACCGAGTCTTCCATCTCTTTCAAGTATTACATCATAATCATTTAATTCGAGATAATTTTTAAGAACCATACCAAGATTGGTATCATCTTCACATAATAAAATCTTAGGTTTAATTGCTTCCATAATGTTGTAATTTATTTACAAATAAAATTAATTGATAATCATTACTGCTAATATAATGCCTAATTTTTTGTTAACCTAACCTCTTATGGTTTGCGTTTACACGGTTTAATATGCTATGTATATTTAGACCGCATTATAAACATTAAGTCCTAAACATATTTGCGGTTAAGTGTTAACTTTCCAAAAAAACTAATATGCCTACTAAAGAAGAATTTATACAAGCTATAAATACGGGATATACTTTTAAAGGAGAAGCGGTGCAAATAGGTGCAGCCGTTTTTGACGGGGAAGTAGTGCCTGAAGCAAAAATTTTATTGCCGCTAAAAACAATGAACCGCCATGGGTTGATTGCAGGTGCTACAGGTACCGGAAAAACAAAAACGCTGCAAATGATAAGCGAATATTTAAGCGATGCAAGTGTGCCTGTTTTGCTGATGGATATTAAAGGAGATTTGAGTGGAATTGCTGCTATGGGTGCTTCAAATGAGAAAGTGGTTGATCGTTACCAAAAACTAAACCTAACCTATGCACCCGGAGAGTTTCCTGCTGAACTACTTTCTCTAACAGGAAAAAATGGTGTAAAGCTCAGAGCAACAGTGAGCGAATTTGGACCTGTGTTGCTCACAAAAATTCTTGACCTGAATGACACGCAGGGCGGAGTGATAGCGCTAATTTTTAAATATTGTGATGATAATAAATTACCACTATTAGATTTAAAAGATTTCATAAAGCTCCTACAGTTTATTGGTAATGAAGGCAAGGCGGAAGTGGAAAAATTGTATGGTAAAATATCTACCACAACTACAGGCACTATTCTTAGAAAAGTTATAGAGTTACAACAGCAGGGTGCAGATGTTTTCTTTGGCGAGAAAAGTTTTGAGATAGATGATTTGATGCGCATTAGCGATAATGGCCAGGGAATGATCAGTATTTTACGGGTGATGGATGTTCAGGACCGACCAAAATTATTCTCCACGTTTATGTTACAAATGTTGGCTGAGTTGTATGCGTCATCTCCTGAAGAAGGTGATCTTGATAAACCAAAATTGGTAATGTTTATTGATGAAGCACATCTTATTTTTCAGGAGGCTAGTAGTGAACTGATTGAGCAGATTGAAACAATTATAAAACTAATTCGTTCTAAAGGAATCGGTATATTTTTCTGTACGCAAAACCCAATGGATATTCCTGCTTCTGTACTAGGACAGTTGGGTATGAAGATTCAACATGCATTAAGAGCCTTTACTGCAGCTGACAGAAAAACCATTAAACAAACCGCAGATAATTACCCGGAATCAGCATATTACAAAACAGAAGACTTAATAACACAATTAGGAATTGGAGAAGCGTTAGTAACATTATTAAATGAAAAAGGAGTTCCAACACCGTTGGCACACACCATGTTGTGCAGCCCCCGCAGCAGGATGGATGTACTTTCTCAACAGGAAGTTGATACTATAAATGCAAAAAGTAAACTCGTTGCAAAATATAATGTGGATATTGACAATGAAAGTGCTTACGAAATGCTGAATGCCAAAATTAAAGATGCAGCAGAAAATGTATCTGTGGCAGATAATCCAAAAGGTAAAGTTGCAAAAGAAGAACCCACTACTTTTGAAAAAATTGCAAATAATACGGTTGTGAAAAGTATGTTACGCACTGCCGGAAACGGAATTGTACGTACACTGTTAGGCTCATTGGGTTTGGGCGGCAGGAGTAGAACCACGACAAAAAGCTGGTTCTAGAAAGCTAAACTCACTAAAGGCAATATTTCCAATGTCTTACAGATAGTTATTAATACTATATTTATGTAGTAAAAATTCTACAAAATAAATATAAAAAACTTTGTGTAGATATATAATATATGTATCTTCACATCGGTTTTTCATAGGATATTGGATTTTAAAGCGGGACTAGATTTCTATCTTGGTCCCTTTTTTATGTATTTACTTTCCTGTGACAAAAGAAAACTACTTCATTCTTTAAGCATTAATATTTCTTTTTCTCCCGAAACCACTATTTCCTCTGCAATCAAAAAAGTAATGACCAACCACAAAGATCTTTGTCTCACAGGTTTTAATTTTTGCACCAGTTGTTTGTAAGTAAGCTTTTCTGTTTTTAAGATTTCAATAATTTTATCTGCTACAATTTTAAAATCTTCTGTACTTAGTTTTGCCTCCGTGTTATTAATACAATTATCACAAATGCCACAATCTACTGCAGCCTTTTCGCCAAAATAGTTACCTATTATTTTACTTCTGCAAAAGGCAGTATTGTTCACATAATATTCAATAGCTCTTGATCTTTTAGTAGCTTCTGCTTTTCTTGTAGTCATAGCTGCCCCATCTATAAAAAAGTCATCGTTGTACATCCTGTTTTTTAACAGGGATATTTGTGGCTTTTCACTCGCAGGTTTATAATCTATTATTCCGTTTTGGTGCAACGCTAACAAACCTTTTACAACATCTGCATTTGGCATTTTAATAAATCCACCAAGTAATTTTTCATATACTATACATGGAAAATCAAAAATCCCTTCATACGATCTTAGCAATCCTTTTATTATGGGCTCCAGTGTGGGGTGTTGAACTTCAAATTCTTCCAGGTCTGTCTTTGTTGTTCTAAATTCAACCGTACTTTGTTTAAACATCGTTTCACTAAAACTGATTAATCCTTCCTGGCTCAGCGCCTGTATGCCATATGTTGCTTCTAAAATGTTTAATTTAAAATGCTGCGCAAAACTTGCCAGGTCCATATCAAAACCTAAACCTTCACCCGTTCCTGCAGCTACTTGCAAGTAATTCATCAGTGCCAGGTAAATCATTTTTAATTTAGGGAGCGATGGATACCTGGTTTCAATTTTCTGTAAAAGATCATCCGTTTCTTTGCTGCTGTGCAACAAAACTGCATAAGCTCTTTTTCCATCTCTGCCTGAACGTCCTGCTTCCTGGTAATAGTTTTCCAGACAGTCAGGAACATCATAATGCACAACAATTCTTACATCGGGTTTATCAATACCCATACCGAATGCATTGGTAGATACGATTGTTCTAGTCTTGTTCTGTATCCAGGCATC
>JANXTN010000365.1 GCA_025352435.1 Ferruginibacter sp.
TCCCAACCAATATCATCTATAAAAACAAGCTTGGTTTCAATGCCGGCCTGTATAGCACAGTCACGCATATACTCAGTGTTGGTAAGGTCTTCAAGCGTTTCCTTAAGACAAGTAAAGTGTAATTTACCCGGTTGTAAATACACTTTTAAATATTTCCAGTAAGCAATTAATTTTTCGTGAATGCTGTTGAACTGGTCTTTATTTTTATCAAAATCCTGCAGCCAAAACCATTGTACAATCCCGGCTTCATAGAGGCTTGTTGGTGTATCTGCATTAAACTCCAGCATTTTTATTTTGCCGTTTCTATAGCACAAATCAAATCTGCCATATATGCTGGGAACGTCATCATTCCAGGTTTTTTCTAGGTACGGAATGTAGTTTTCGGGTATGTGAAATTTGCTGTATAATTTATTATCTATTACATGTTGAACGGCGATTAAACACAGATCCCACAACGTTTTTGTAGCTTTTTCAAGATCTTCAATTTCTGCTAAAGAGAAATTGTAATATGCGGTTTCGTCCCAGTATGGAACATCTGTAGTGTGAAACCCAAAACCTAATTTTTCAACTGCTTGTTGCCAGTTATTGCGGGGAGAAGTTTGTATGCGCTGCATTGTGTGAATTACGAATTACGAATGGGGAGATTTTTAAAAGTTTGGTGATTTTCAGAATTACGAATTAAAAATTATGAATTACGGGTTATCTGCTCTTTTGTCTTTCATCGTTTGTCTGTAGTCTTTTTAAATATTTTAAAATTCACAATTCCCAATTGACCATTCACATTTCACAACTAACTTCCAACACTATATCCACCCCTTCCAAATCCGCCTCTTGTCACGCCTGCTTTGTAGCCGTTACTGCCAATATTTGCTCGTTCACTGATACCACCAGAATAATATCCGGAACGTGTATAAATGCCATTATTGTAATTACCATAAGGTCTAAATGCATAGTACCACAATAACGCCGTTCCTATTCCCCCGTGGTGCGTACGTGCGTATGGAGCAGTGCTATCACTCCGTACATAAGTCTTATTGCCGCTTCCCCATTCAGGTTCTTTTGTCTTTTCCTGACAACTTGCAAGAGCCGCTGTTATCAAAATAAGTCGTATGTTTTTTGACTTTTTCATTTTTAATTTTTTCCTATTCACAATTTCCTATTCACAATTCACATTGTTATTTCACCGTAATAAAGATTTCATAATCTTTTTTCACTTCCACTGATTTTGTATCTCCGTCGCTGTTTTCTGCAGTTTTATTTTCCATTCCTAAAGCCGGTATTGTGTCTCTGTATTCCAGTTCCTTAAATTTATTTCCTTTTGCCCAAACTGTATGTTTGGTAATAAGAATATCATTAGCGCTGTCGAGTTTGCTCACCGATACAGAAGTTTCCACAGATCCGCTTTTGTTTATTTCATTTGTAATATCTTCTTGCTTTTCTTCCTTGCATGAACAAAAGATTGCTGCAAAAGCAAACGGTAAAATCAACTTTTTTATATTCTCCATTTGTGTTTTTTGAAATGTAAAACTACATTATACACTGCAGATTTACATTAAAGTGACTTTACCGTTATTAATATTTTGAAAGACTTAAATCTCTTGCCCCCTCAACAGATCTTCAAATATTTCTCTTCTTCTGATAATTCTTGCATCACCATTTTCTATCAAAATTTCTGCAGGTTTTAGGCGACTATTAAAGTTGCTGCTCATTTCAAAACCATAAGCACCCGCATTGTAAAAAACCAGATAATCACCTTCACGAACCTCAGGGAGTGCACGGTCCCAAGCAAATGTATCCGTCTCGCAAATGTTGCCCACAATGGTATAAATGCGTGAAGTTCCATTGCTGTTACTTACATTTTCAATGTGATGATAAGCGTCGTACATCATGGGTCGGATAAGGTGATTGAACCCACTATCTACACCAACAAATACTGCAGAAGTTGTCTGCTTAATTACATTCGCTTTTACAATCAGATAACCACATTGGCTTACTAAATATTTTCCCGGTTCAAACCAAACCTGCAATTTCTTTCCGGTTTCAGCTTCAAACAATTTGAAAGCTTCTGTAACTTTTTGGCCTAATAAATTTACGTCCGTTTCTTTGTCTCCCGGTTGATAAGGCACTTTAAAACCGCTGCCGAGATCAATATATTTTAGCTCTGGAAAATGCGTGGCCATGCTGAACATTACA
>JANXTN010000366.1 GCA_025352435.1 Ferruginibacter sp.
GAGTTGCGACAGCAACTGTTTGTGCATTGAAAGGCTTGGAGTGTATCGTGTACATGGGTGAAAAGGATATCGAACGCCAGGCTCCAAATGTGGCCCGCATGAAAATGCTTGGTGCAAAAGTGGTTCCCGCAACCAGTGGAAGTAAAACGCTGAAAGATGCAACCAATGAGGCTATCAGAGACTGGATAAACAATCCAACGGATACGCATTATATTATCGGTAGTGTAGTAGGTCCACATCCTTATCCTGATATGGTTGCCAAATTTCAAAGCGTAATAAGCAGTGAAATTAAAAAGCAATTGAAGAAACAAACAGGTAATGAATTACCGGATTTTGTGATTGCTTGTGTAGGTGGTGGTAGCAATGCGGCCGGAGCCTATTATCATTTTTTAGAAGATAAAAAAGTAAATATCATAGCTGTTGAAGCTGCAGGCTGTGGGGTAGACAGTGGTATGAGCGCAGCAACAACCGCATTGGGAACCACAGGCATTTTGCATGGAAGTAAAAGTTTATTAATGCAGACTGCGGATGGGCAAGTTACGGAACCACACAGCATTTCAGCGGGATTGGATTATCCCGGAATAGGACCTATGCATGCGAACCTATTCCAATCAGGCAGAGCAAAATTTATCAGCGTAACCGATGAAGATGCATTAAAAGCTGCTTTTCATTTATCAAAAACGGAAGGTATTATACCTGCATTAGAAACTGCACACGCTTTTGCAGTATTGAATGAGATTGTATTTAAAAAGGATGATGTAGTAGTAATAAATTTAAGTGGAAGAGGGGATAAGGACTTAGATACGTACATGAAGTATTTATAGAGCCATAAAGTATTAACGATAAAAAATTTGAATATCTTAACTCTGCGAAAACTCCCTAACTCTTTTCTCAGCGGTAAATAAAACTCCTAAAATGAATAACAAACTAACTCAACTTTTTCAGGAGAAAAATAAAAATCTACTGAATGTTTATTTTACTGCAGGTTACCCAAAAAAAGAAAGCACTGCAGAAGTATTATTAGCACTTCAAAACAGTGGCGTAGATATGATTGAAGTGGGAATGCCTTATAGTGATCCCATTGCCGATGGACCAATTATACAGCAAAGTAATATGGCGGCAATTGAAAACGGAATGACAATACAACTATTGTTTGAACAATTGAATAATGCAAAAAGTAGAATTACCACTCCTCTTATTATGATGGGATATTTAAATCCTGTGCTACAATATGGATTGAATAAATTTTGCGAAGATGCAGCATCAGCAGGTATTTCGGGAATAATCTTACCGGACTTGCCCATGTATGAATTTGAAGAAGTATATGCACCTATATTTAAAAAAAACAACCTTAGTTTCATTTTTTTGATAACCCCACAAACTTCTGAGGAACGAATAAAAAAAGCTGATAAATTAAGCAGTGGATTTTTATACGCTGTATCATCTTCTTCTACCACCGGTAATAATTTAAATACGGATGATAAAACCGCATATTTCGAAAGAATAGCAGGTATGAAATTAAAAAATCCACTGATGATTGGCTTTGGCATAAATAATAAAGCAACCTTTGCAACAGCCTGTTCTTATGCAGCCGGAGCGATTATAGGAAGTGCTTACATTAAGGCGTTAACAGAAAATAATGACATCATTAATTCTACCGGAAACTTTATCCATGCTATTAGATAAATTTGTTTTAACAGTTGCCACTTCCGAAGATTTAACTGAATAAATTATATTGCGACATTAAATTTTATAAATGAAAAAGTTTTTCTTTTTATTTCTCATTACACCTACTATTTTAAATGCTCAAGTAGCAAACAAAAAATCTGTTGTTACAAAACAAAAAAAAGAAGCTAAAATTTCCACTACTGCACAAGCGACTAAACAGGTTAAGGCGGTAGACGGTTATTTAATCAACGGCAATATTGAAGGGATAGCAGATGGTACTGTTTTGAAATTACTTAACGGAAATACCGGCGTTGAAGAAGCAAGTGCGGCTACACAAAAAGGAAATTTTGTTTTTACAGGAAAGGCTCCATCACCTGATTTTAAAGTTATTGGTGTAAATGGACAAGCTCCCTTCATTACTATTTTTATAGATAACAGCAATGTAACAATCAATGCTAAAAAAAATGCAATTGAGAAAGCTGAAGTAAAAGGTTCAGCTTCGCACAATGATTTTGTTGCTTTTACCACTATCACAAAACCGTATGAAGATCTATTGATGGGTAAGGGCAGATTTGAATCTAAATTTATGGATGAGGCTGCTGCAGCGATTGAAAGTTTTGTAAATACACATCAGAATTCATTTATATCACCCTTAGCTATTTATAGGCAGAACCAAATAACCGGTGATTATGCAAAATTGGAGATACTTTATAACAATCTATCCGCGCCTGTAAAAGCCTCGCCTATTGGAAATTATATTTCTCAACAAATTGAACAAAACAAGCAAGCTGGGTACGGGAAACCTTTAGCTAATTTTACGCAGGCAGATACAAGCGGTAAAGAAATTTCATTAGAATCATTTAAAGGTAAATATGTATTGGTTGATTTTTGGGCAAGTTGGTGTGGCCCTTGCCGTGCCGAAAATCCAAATGTGGTGAACACCTATGAGAAATATAAAAGTAAAAATTTTACTGTATTAGGAGTTTCTTTAGACAGAGCTAAACAGCCTTGGTTAGATGCCATCGCTGCAGATAAACTTGCATGGACACAAGTAAGCGATTTAAAATTCTGGAGCAATTCAGTGGCACAGCAATTTGGCATTCAAAGTATTCCACAAAATTTTTTAATAGACCCACAAGGGAATTTAATAGGGAAAAATTTAAGAGGAGCAGCGCTTGAGTATAAACTGAGTCAGGTGATTCGTTAGGTGAAATGCGAATGGTGAATTCTGAATGGGTCACATTTATAAATTTCGATTATTTATGAAATGCGACGTTTAAATTATGATCGATACCAGGATTTGATAATCTGTAGTCACTATTCACAATTGACATTTCACCATTGCCAACTGACATTTCACATCAAGCAAGCTGCCTTTTATACATTTGCACTGCATTCTCTAATCCTAAATAAAGTGCATCGCTTGTGAGTGCATGACCAATAGAAACTTCCAATAATTGAGGAATATTTTGAGCGAAAAATTGGAGGTTTTGCAAATCCAAATCATGTCCTGCGTTGATGCCTAGCCCTAATTCATTTGCTTTTTTTGCAGCTTCAATAAATGGAGCAATTGCTGATTCTTTGTAGCCAAGTAAAAATTGCTTTGCATAACTTTCTGTATACAATTCAATTCTGTCTGTATCTGTTATTTTAGCTGCTTCAATCATTTTAATATCAGGATCTACGAAAATCGAAACTCGAATTCCTTCATTTTTAAAAGTTGCAATAATCTTTTTTAAATAGTCTTGGTGTGTCACCGTATCCCAACCATGGTTGCTGGTTAATTGTCCACGAGCATCTGGTACCAATGTTACTTGCGTTGGTTTATTTGCCAATACCAATTTTACAAATTCATCTTCTGTTGGGTTGCCCTCTATATTGAATTCTGTTGTTAATACTTTTTTTAAATCGTACACATCTTTGTAAGTGATATGTCTTTCATCTGGTCGTGGATGTACCGTAATGCCATGCGCACCAAATCGCTCTATATCAAGCGCAGCCTTTATCACATCAGGAGTGTTGCCGCCACGTGCATTGCGAAGCGTAGCGATTTTATTTATGTTTACTGAGAGGTTGGTCATTTTTGAATTTGAAAATTTACAAATCGGCTTACTTAATTTTTTGGTTGAGATAATTTAGAAATCAACGTTTAGCAAATTTAAACTTAATGAGACTCGCATAGACTTTAAATGAGAAAAATTCCGATTCATTCTATTGCATAATTAAAGCTAAATATTTAGCTACAGACGAAATGGGTTCCGATAGCTATCGGGACCACCGAAGACGTATATAGCTGCTCCTTTGTTGACTAAAAAAGCCACCAATTTTTGAAAAAAAATGGTGGCTTTAAGATTTTATTTATCTACAAATAATGCTGGGTTCTAAAGTCCCTCCTTGGGAGGGATTTAGGGAGGCCCTTAGTATCTGTACATTTCAGTTTTAAATGGTCCTTCTTTTGCAATGCCCAAATATTCTGATTGTGCAGTAGTTAATTCATCTAATACTACATTTATTTTTGCAAGGTGAAGGCGTGCAACTTTTTCATCTAGATGCTTAGGAAGCACATAAACTTTGTTTTCATAGTTGGCACTGTTCTGCCAAAGCTCAAGCTGTGCAAGGGTTTGGTTGGTAAAAGAGTTACTCATTACAAAACTTGGATGACCTGTAGCACAACCTAAATTTACCAAGCGACCTTCAGCCAAAACGATGATGTCTTTTCCTTCGATGGTATATAAATCAACCTGTGGTTTGATGGTATTTTTAGAGGCACCATAATTTGCATTTAACCAAGCCATGTCAATCTCAATATCAAAGTGACCGATGTTACAAACAATTGCCTTGTCTTTCATGTTGCGGAAATGATTTTCAGTAATCAAATCTCTACAACCAGATGCAGTAACAATGATGTCTGCTTCTTTAACAGCGTCAATCATTTTCTTTACTTCAAAGCCGTCCATTGCAGCTTGTAAAGCACAGATAGGATCAATTTCGGTAACGATAACTCTTGCACCTGCACCACGTAAACTTTGTGCAGATCCTTTACCTACATCACCGTAGCCGCCCACTACAGCTACTTTTCCTGCCATCATCACATCTGTTGCTCTGCGGATAGAATCCACTAAAGATTCCTGACAACCGTATTTGTTATCAAATTTAGATTTGGTAACAGAGTCATTGATATTGATAGCAGGAATAGGCAAAGTACCGGCTGCCATACGCTCGTATAAACGATGTACACCTGTTGTAGTTTCTTCACTCAATCCTTTAATGCCGCCGATTAACTCAGGATATTTATCAAAAACCATGTTCGTTAAATCACCACCATCATCCAAAATCATGTTCAAAGGTTTGTCTGCGCTGCCAAAAAACAATGTTTGCTCAATGCACCAATCAGACTCTGCTTGTGTTTGTCCTTTCCATGCAAATACACCATAGCCCGCTTCTGCAATGGCAGCGGCAGCTTGGTCTTGCGTAGAAAAAATGTTACAAGAACTCCATTTAACTTCTGCACCAAGGTGCGTTAAAGTTTCAATTAAAACTGCGGTTTGAATCGTCATGTGTAAGCAACCTGCAATTCGTGCACCTGCTAGTGGTTTGCTGTTTCCAAATTCTTCCCGTAGGCTCATGAGTCCGGGCATTTCTGCTTCGGCAAGCATAATTTCTTTGCGTCCCCAAGCGGCGAGACTAATATCTGCAACCTTATTTTTAAGGCTGAAATCGATCCCGGTGAAAGTTGATGTTTCCATTTTATATTGTTTTATTATTAAATTGTTTTTATTGTTTTTAAAAATGCTTTTAGCATTTTGCGTTTGTTTGTTTACTTGCTAATATCCATGATTGAACTTCAGTGGCGACGCTCCATTCATCAGTATATCTTTTTTCATCTTTTATCGACATTGGTTGGACAGTTCAAGAAACATTATTTTATTAATTTATTTTTCTATTTAAAAGAACTGTCCTTTTTGGAGTTACAAATTTATAAAATTTAGAAAAATATTCTATGATAATTTATATCTTTGGAACAAAACTGTATATTTAAGGTTTTTTATAGGATTTAAATACAATTATTTATGCCAAAAGAGATCGTAAAAGAACAAACGACTACCACCAATTTATCAATTGATTCAAAAGATCTCTCCATCCTTGCATTACTACAGTACAATGCAAGAATTACGGTGAAAGAAATTTCAGAAAAGATACACCTGAGCACCACCCCTGTGCATGAGCGCATTAAGCGTATGGAAAACGATGGCATCATTAAGCAATATGTGACGCTGCTTGATCATAGCAAAGTGAAGCGTGGCCTGATGGTGATTTGTTATGTGTCTCTAAAAGCACATAGTAAAAATGCAGGTACAAAATTTATCAATGCCATAAATGAGATGAATGAAATCATTGAGTGTTACAGCATTTCCGGCGAGTTTGATTTTATGCTAAAAGTGGTGGAAGAAAATATGGATTCTTATTATAATTTTCATGTGAATAAATTAAGCCAGATTGAGAATATTGGAAACGTGCAGAGTGTGTTTGTGATGGGAGTTATAAAGGATACGGTGCAGTTGGTGTACTAAAACACAGCCCCTCCTAACCTCCCCGAAGGGAAGGGAAGACGAGGAAAGTGATAGAGGAGATTAAGTTTTTTAAA
>JANXTN010000015.1 GCA_025352435.1 Ferruginibacter sp.
AACGCCGAACTCGCCTACGCAAAGGGTGGGTAAGGGTTTGATAAAAAATTTTCCAAAAGTTCAGCATCTGGTGCCAATGCTTTCGTTGGATAATTCTTACAATGCAGAAGACTTAATTGACTTTGACAGAAAAGTAAGAGAGCTTTCCGGCACAGAAAATATTGAGTATTGTATAGAACCAAAATTTGATGGCGCAAGTATTTCTTTGGTGTATGAAAATGACCAGTTACTTACCGGTGTTACCAGGGGCGACGGCGAGGTTGGTGACGATATTACGCCAAATATAAAACAGATTCGTTCACTTCCTTTAAGCGCAGCTTTTTCCAAATATAGTATAGAGACCATTGAGTTTAGAGGAGAAATTTTGATGAATAAAAACAAGTTTGCAGAATACAACAAAGGCTTGATGGAAGAAGGGCTTGCACCACTTGCAAACCCTCGGAATGCAGCCGCAGGGAGCCTTCGCATGAAGGACCCAACAATAGTGAGTAAGAGAAACCTGGAAGCATTTCTATACCATGTTAGTTATATTGGAAAGCGGACGACAGACGATGGGCCACTGACGGCGAAAGGCAGGCTTTCCTTTCCCCACGCCCCACGAGCTACTAGCTACTCGCCTCTCCCAACCACCCACTCAGGTATGCTGGAAATGCTTTGGGACCTTGGTTTTAAATCTCCTAAAAAAGAGATGAAAGTGGTGCATGGAATTGAAGCTGTAATAAAATATATAAATGAATTTGAAGCGGGCAGAGATGCACTTCCTTATGAGATAGATGGCATGGTGATAAAGGTGAATGATTTAAATATGCAGGATCAACTGGGCATGACATCACACCATCCACGATGGGCTATTGCCTTCAAATTTAAAGCAAGACAGGCTTCCAGTAAATTGTTAGGTGTAGAGTTTCAGGTTGGTCGTACTGGTGCTGTAACGCCGGTAGCCAAGATAGCAGCAGCGCAGGTTGGCGGTGTTACCGTTACAAGTATTTCTGTACATAACGAAGATTATATAAAAGAAAAGGACTTAAAAATTGGTGATCATATTTTAATAGAAAGAAGTGGTGATGTGATACCGCAAATTGTAAAATCATTACACGAACTACGCAGTGGTGATGAGAAAGAAATTGATTTTCCAAAGAACTGTCCTGTATGCAACGATGTACTTGTAAGGCCCGATGGCGAAGCTGTGTGGCGTTGTGTAAATATTAATTGCGAAGCTCAGGTAGCAGAACGCATCATACATTTTGTGAGTAAGGATGCGATGGATATAAAAAGTTTTGGCGAAGCAAATGTTAGAAAATTTTATGCGCTAAAACTGATTACCGATGTACCGAGTATTTATGATCTAAAAGCTGATATGCTGCAAAATATGGAAGGCTTTGCAGCAAAATCTGTAACCAATTTAATTGATGCTATTGAAGCCTCTAAGCAACAACCGCTGCATAGGTTAATTTATGGTCTCGGTATTCGCTATGTTGGGGAGACCACAGCTAAAACGCTGGCACAAAACATAAATGATATTTTTCAACTGGCAGAGAAGTCTGAAGAGGAACTAAAACAGATGGATGATGTAGGTGTAAAAGTCGCAGATAGCATTGCAGCTTTTTTTAAAAATGCGGACAATGTTGAAATGCTCAAACGTCTGCAGGATGCAGGTTTGCAAATGAAATCTCAACCAAAGGAAAAAATAGAAGGTGGTTTAACAGGACAAACATTTTTATTTACAGGCACACTGGCTAAATTAAAAAGAAATGATGCCGAGGCAATGGCAGAAGCATTGGGTGGTAAAATTTTAAGCGGGGTGAGCAGTAAATTAAATTACCTGATCGTTGGGGAAGATGCAGGTAGCAAGCTGGAAAAAGCAAAAAAGATAGCAACTATAAATATTATAAGTGAAGATGATTTTATACAACTCACTTCGCCAAACTAAACTTCTTATGATAGAAAAAAGTACACTTCAGTTTCTTACTGATTTAAAAAGGAACAATACAAAGGAATGGTTTGATGTTCACAGAAAAAGGTATGAGGCGGCAAAAGAAAATGTACAAAATATTACCGGCGAACTTATAAAAGCTTTAGGTGTACACGATGAAGATATTGCATTGTTGCTTTCTAAGGATTGTACTTTCAGAATAAACAGGGATGTGCGTTTTTCAAAAAACAAAACCCCTTACAAAACTAATATTTCTGCTATTTTTTCTAAAGGTGGAAAGAAGGCTGACACTGCCGGTTTTTATGTACACATAGAACCCGGTGGTGCGTTTGTAGCTGCCGGCTATTGGAATCCTGAAGCAAAAAAATTGGCTTGTGTCCGTCAGGAAATTGATTACAATTTTGCTGAGTGGAAAAAGATTTTAGGCGCAAAAAAATTTAAAGAAACGTTCGCCGAAGGTTTATCAAAAGAAGATATGTTGCAACGACCTCCAAAAGGTTATAATGCAGAAAATCCTGCTATTGATTTTATAAAATTGAAAAGTTTTATTGTCACCAAAAAAATGACGGATGCGGAATTGCAGGATAAAAGTTTCATCAAAAACATCGTCAGCATTTTTACGGCAGTAAAACCAATGCTTGATTTTTTAAATACAGCGGAGTGATTTTAAGATCAGTTTGGCTAAGAGAACAAAGAGGAAAAGTGAAAAAAGAGATGTGTTATTCATGTGATTCGTCTCCGAAATTATTGTAGACTCTGTGAATTCCATCTTTCATTTTATCGTTTTTGAAATTTAGGATCATTCCGTGTTTTAGATTTAATAAACTCAGTTGAGTTTTTATTTGCTTAAAATAAACTGCGGGTAATGGAAAAACAGATTTCAATTCTAAAACCAACTTATTCTCTACTAACAAATCTAGCTTATAAGCGTTTTCAATATTAAGATTGTCATATTGAATCGGTAACATCAACTGCCTTTGTACAACAATATTTAACTTCTGCAATTCATAATAAAGGATTTCCTCATACACCCTTTCAAAGCATCCGGGACCAATACGTGTATGAATTTTAATGCAAAGATTTACAATAATGCCGGTGAGTTCATTTGTCTCCATACAAAGTTTTCTAAGTAATAATAAAAACACAATTTTGTACACGCTTATTCTTCACTCTTTTAATCTCTTCCCCTCTTTGTTCCCTTAGCAAACAAAAAACTCCTTACTCCACCCCCCAGCTCATCTCCCCGTTCTTTTCATCCTTCAATAAGATCCCAATCTCTTTTAACTGATTTCTAATTTTATCTGACGTGGCAAAATCTTTTTTTGCCTTTGCTTCTTTACGCATTTCTATTAGCAGATCAAGCACATTGCTGAGTTTACCATTGTTCACTTTGGCATCAGCTTTAAGGCCAAAAACATCCGTTAAGTAAACAGTCATATTGTTTTTAAACAGCTTAAAAGTTTCTGCAGTAATTGCACCAATCTGTATCAATCCATCTTTAAAAGAATTAATGATCGGTACAAGCTCAAACATATTTGCCAAAACCTTAGCTGTATTAAAATCGTCGTTCATGCTCTCGTCAAAACCATTCACAAATTTTAGTACTTTTTCTTCTAATTCAGCATCAACTTCACTAGAGGTGTGCGTCAGTTTCTGAAGTGTCTCAAAGGCATCCCACAATCTTTTCAAGCCTTTTTCTGATGCCTGTAAAGCCTCATTGCTAAAGTCCAGTGTACTTCTGTAATGCGTTTGCAGCATAAAGAAGCGCACTGTCATTGGTGAATATGCTTTATCCAGCAATGGGTGCGAACCGGTAAATAATTCGTGCGGTAAAAAGCCGTTACCCAAAGATTTACTCATACGTGTACCATTTACGGTAAGCATATTTGTATGCATCCAAATTTGCGCAGGGCTTTCTTTAAAGCATGCTTCGTTTTGTGCAATTTCGTTGGTATGGTGTGTGGCTGCAAGGTCCATACCGCCGCCATGCAGGTCAAATCTTTTACCTAAATATTTATTGCTCATAGCTGAGCATTCAATGTGCCAGCCTGGAAAGCCCATTCCCCATGGACTCGGCCATTGCATCAAGTGCTCAGGCTTTGCTTTTATCCAAAGTGCAAAATCCAATCTTCCTCTTTTTTCATCTTGGCCTCCAAGGTCTCTTGTGCCTTCCAGTAAATCTTCCAGCTTGCGGTTGGTCAATATTCCATACGATTTTTCTTTGCTATATTTTTCTACATCAAAATAAATAGTACCATCCACTTCGTAAGCATAACCATTTGCAAGTATTTCCTGCGTCATGCTTATCTGTTCGCTGATATGCCCTGTGGCTGTAGGTTCTATGGTTGGCGGCAAAGTATTAAACAAGTGCATTACATCATGAAAACCGAGTGTATAACGTTGCACAATTTCCATGGGCTCCAGTTGTTCCAGTCTTGCTTTTTTACTAAACTTATCATCACCCTCATCACGATCCCCCTCTAAATGCCCGGCATCTGTGATGTTGCGCACATATCTTACCTTATATCCAAGATGGCGGAGGTATCGGTAAATGACATCGAAAGAAATAAAAGTGCGGCAGTTACCTAAATGCACGTCGCTGTACACGGTGGGTCCGCAAACATACATGCCCACATAACCTTCCTCAAGCGGTTTAAATATTTCCTTTTTTCTTGTAAGTGTATTGTATATTTCTAATGACATTTTATTTTTTTTAGCCGGACAAAGAAGCAGCAGTTTATTTGAAGAAGTCGCACCCGTCCGAACGGCGTTCAGCCGGGCGGGCATTCCATCTTCAAATAAACACATGCCTGCCTACAGACAGGTTTAACTTTAATTATATTGTGTTGGGTGCAAATATATTTAATCAAATACAAGTAAGAATATCGATGTGAGAGGGAACAAGTAATTATTAATTTTTTGGCTCAATCGTTACATCTGTTATAATCGGAAAATGATCGCTCAATTTTTTCTTTATCCTCACAAATTGTTCTACCATTAATTTTTTATCTACAAAAATGTTATCAATACGAAGTGTGGGAGAAATAGATGAAAATGTTCTACCGATTCCTGAGCCTTTTTCGGCATAGGCATTCTTTAAGCCTTTACCGATGGTATTGTATGCGTAACTATTCGGCACATCATTAAAATCGCCGCACAAAATAACTTTGTAGGGACTTTCATTCATTGACTTTTTTACCCGCTCGCTTTGCAATTTTCTTTTAGCAAAACCTGTTTTAAACTTCAAAATAATATTTTTCGATTTTTCAATATCAATCTCTCCTTTTAAAGTCGGGTCGTCTAAATACTGACGATTTACATCACTAAATTTTAAAGATTGCAGGTGTATATTAAACACCCTGAAAGTATCATAGTCTTTGGCAATATCGATACTTTGAAAAATAGAATTGTAATTCAATGCAACAGGGCTGTATTTATATTTTTGAATAATTGGGAATCGGCTGAAAGTAATGATTCCGTAATGATGCTTGCCATCAAAATCATCTCTTTTATCGTAGGAAAAGAAATAATATTTATAGTTTAATTGCTTTGCCATTCGTGGTACATAATTAATGGCTGTGGAATCAAAATCGCCACCGACCATTTCCTGAAAACAGGCCACATCAGGCGCATATTTATTGATGAGATCAAGCATTTCCTGTTTGCGTTCAGGATGTGTTTTGTGTTCCAATATATCAAAGTGTTCTACATTCCAGCTCATTATCCTAAGGCTGTTGGGCAGTCTTGCAATTTTGAATTCTTCTCCCTGTTTTATTTTAATTATTTGCCCTAACGGAAACCATGCAACAGCAAGTGTTATGATACTTATTAAAACATATTTTAGCCTTACAAAAAGCCAGAATACAATAAAAATAATAAGAATTAAAAGAAAGTATAATGAGGCTAAGGTAAGTAAACCAAGAAACCAAAATGAAGTCGCATTAAAAGAAGATGCATAGCATCCCAATAAAAAAAGTAAAGCAATAATGATATTGATAAGTACAAAAAAACCTGTGGTAAATCTTCTAAATGCACTTGCCATAGAATAAAGATATACCATTGTTAAAAGCAATTAACATAAACATTTCCCAATAGAATTTATTTTTAAACGGCTGGCACTATTTTTCATTATAGTTCGTACATTTCAAAATAAATAAATTTAATTGCTATGAAAAAAACATTACTTCCCTTATTTGCAGCTACTCTTCTTTTTGCTGCATGTAGTACAAAGAAAACAGACACTTTAGATACTGAAAATAAAATAGTGTTTACAGATACAGCAGCCACATTAAAAGCTAATGCATCTACAGATATTAGTAAAAATGATACCCCTGCAAGAGTTGCTCTAAAGCCTGTGGAAGCTCCAAAACCGCAAGTGAGAACGATAACAAAAGTGGTGAAAGTGTATGAGAAACAGCCTGCTCGCAAAGTGGTGAAACCTGAGACAACACAAGCTGATTCTTATCCTGCACCATCTTCTACAACAACCGGATCTACAACAAGTAGCGGAACTCCAGGCGCAGGAATACCAGGTACAGGTACAACAATTCCTGCAAAAAAGAAAAATACCGGATGGAGCGATGCCGCTAAGGATGCAACTATCGGTGGCGTGGGTGGTGCGGTTATCGGTGGTGTAGTTGGTAAAGGTGGTAAGGGTGCCGTGATAGGTGGCGTACTAGGTGCTGCAGGCGGATATATTTTAGGCAGAAAAAAAGACAGAAAAAGCGGTAGAGTAGATACTACAAAATATTAAATCCTAATTGAAAATCAAGCGCCCGTCATTAATTTTACGGGCGCTTTTCTATGAGCTTACAGTGCTTCGTCATCAGCGGCTTTTTTTAGAAAAGCTTTCTCTTCATCAGTTAAAAAATGATAGCCCTTCTGATTTATTTTATCAAGTATTTCATCGACTCTTTTTTGTGTAACATTGGTTGTTTTGGTAAATGGTTTGCGTGAACCACTGTTATAAAAAATATCATTTTTATCAGGCTTGCCCGCATTTACTTTTGGTTCAAAAAGCGTAAGGCACTTAGTGTACAATTTGTTCATCCACACACTACCGTCTTTGCCTTTTCTTAAAAACAATACAAAAACAAAACCTGCAGCAGCACCACCAAGGTGAGATAAACTGTATGCTGCACTAAACCCTGCAACGTTTGCAAAATCTATTAAAATATAAAGTGTCATGAGTACCCAGATAGGAATACCATTTCTAATCTGTGTAAAAAAACGGAAGTTGGGTTCTAAGGCTGTGGTAGCCATGGCAACTCCCATTACACCTGCATTAGCACCAATTATACCAGCACTTTCTCTCATGGGTGAAAGTGGCGGCAACAGATAATGTGCCAATATAAAAAACAATGAGCCGGATAAGCCACCATAAATATAGACAGGGATAATCTTATCATTCCCGGCCATTTGCTGTAAAATATAACCAAATGCCCAAAGCCAAATCATGTTGCTGATGCCACGAATAATACCGTTACCGGTTTCAGTAAACATGTAAGTGAAAATGGTCCAGGGTCTTTCCGACAAACGGGTTAGACTTGCCGGCAGCTCAAACCATTGCACTACATGAGTGTAAAAAAATTCAGGTGTTTTTTCTCCTACAAACATGCCCACCTGTACTACCATCAATATTAAAAAGAAAACTACATTTATTGCAAACAATGCCATGAGTGCATTTCCATCTGCACCCAATGTAAAACGGCTTCTGTTTCGTTGCCGGAATTCATGTCGGTGATTGCGGTCAGTTTCTCCCATAATAAAATATTATTTTGTAAAAGTACAAAGGGAATTTGAGGAAAGGATGCAGTTTATGCAAATAGTAAATAAGATGGGTTTATCAATACCTCGTCACATTATTTCTGCTCTGAAAATAAACAATTAAAAACCCCGTGAGTGCACCGCCAATATGTGCGAAGTGAGCTACGTTATCTCCCGGCCGGCCGGCAATACCACTAAAAACATCAATAGCAATGATACCCAATACAGCCCATTTTGCTTTAATAGGAATAGGTATTGGTATAATCATCATCTCCACATTTTGAAAAAGATACCCAAAGGCAGCAACTACCCCCATTATAGCGCCCGAGGCTCCTACTGTAGCATTCATTCTAAGCATCTCCTGGTATTGATTTACCTGGTCATAATTCATCACCATTGAATCCAACATTCTGTAGCTGTAGGCATAAGAGGCCAATTGTACGATTGCAGCACCAATGCCACACACAAAATAGAAAATCAGAAATTTTTTGGGCCCCCACATTCTTTCAATCATAGCACCAAAAGTGTACAAGGCAAACATGTTAAAAAACAGGTGCATGAAACTACCATGCATAAACATATGTGTTATTATTTGCTGTACACCAAATACATCTGATTTGTAATGATGCAAAGCAAAAAGATCTGTAACCTTGCTTTCACCATCCAGACCGCCAAAAGTAATTTGCGCTACAAACACAATTACATTTAGGATAATCAAATTAAGAACTGCAGGTGTAGGAGTTTGAAATCCACCGCTGGGTCGGTTATATGCCATGTAATATTTTTATTAATTGATGGACCATTCTTCAATGATTATGCCTTTTATTTTTTCTGCCAATTAGGCTTTTAATACCAATTTTGCTACACACTCAATGTGATGTGTGTGCGGAAACATGTCTACCGGTTGTGTTTTTTCAACATTGTATTTTTCACTAAGCAACAATATATCTCTTGCCATAGTAGCAGTGTTACAACTCACATATACAATAACCGGTGCTGCAATCTCCAATAATTTATTTACGAGTTTTTCGTGCATACCTGCCCTTGGTGGGTCAGTAATAACAACATCGGGTCTACCATGTTGTACAAAAAAATCATCGTTGCAAATCTTAATTACATCACCCGCAAAAAAACTGGCATGTATAATATTGTTGATGGCTGCATTTTTTTTAGCATCGTCAATGGCATCTTCAATTAACTCTACTCCAATTATTTTTTTTGCAAGCGGGCTCACAAAAATTCCAATACTGCCGGTGCCGCAATATAGGTCATACACAATTTCATTTCCTGTAAGTGCCGCAAAATCTCTAGCAATACTATACAACTTCTCCGCCTGTTTTGTATTGGTTTGAAAGAATGATTTGGGACTTATGATGAATTGAAAATTCTCCAGTTTTTCTGTAACATAACCTTTCCCAAAATAAACCTGGGGCGTAAGATCGTAAATGGTATCGTTCCATTTTGGATTGATGGTGTACAACAGAGTTGTTATCTCAGGAACTCTTGCAAGCAATGCATCCAATACTATTGTGGTGTTTTTTTCATCGTCATAATTTATACAAAGATTTACCATAAGTTCTCCAGTTGTGCAAAAGCGTACAATCAAATTCCGTAGCCAACCTGTATGTTCTTTAATGTCGTAAAAAGGAAGATCGTTTTCCAGCGCTATTTCCCTCATACCATTTCTAATGCGGTTATTTACCTCATCCATTAAAAAGCACTCAAAAATATTAATGGTTTTATCAAATACACGGGGCGCATGGAAGCCTAAAGACGCCTCTTCTATCCTCCCCCGAGGGGAGGGAGATGAAGTAGATGTTAACAAAGATTGATTTTCTATAAAAATGCTTTCGCTTATTGCTTCGCTAAAATCTTCGAGATTTTCCACTCCTTGGGAGGGGATAGGTGAGGCTTCTATTTCTTCTGCCGTCAAATACCGTTTATTACTAAATGTAAACTCCAGTTTATTTCTGTAATAAATCTGTTCATCTGCACCTACGATTGGTAACATTATCGCACCGGCAACTTTTCCTATGCGTGCTAAATTCTGTTCTGCCTCCTGCTGCTTAAATTGTAATTGTTTGTGGTAGGGCAACATTTGCCATTTACAGCCACCACAAACACCAAAGTGCATACAAAAGGGTATAAGCCTATCCGCAGAAGGCTTAATGATTTTTAAAACTCTTGCCTCTGCAAAATCTTTTTTATTTTTTGTAAGTAGCAGGTTCACCACATCTCCCGGCACCGCACCTTCTGTAAAAATTACTTTTCCATCGAGCCTTGCAATTGCTTTTCCCTGTGCAGCATAATCTGTAATCGCAATATTTTCTACCGTTATTCTTTTCTTCTGTTTTCTCACGCTGCAAAAGTAGTATTTAATGGGGCAATGATTGTTTGTTAAAAATGGTTAAACTCTTATTTACGCCTAGCGGCAGAAATAATTTTCGCTCTATTTTAAATACATTTGTCAACATTTATTAGAAACCAATGAAAAAATTTTTACCCTTACTGATCTGCAGTCTAGCTGTTGTAAATGCAAATGCACAAGGTTATCAAATAAACCTTCAGAGCAATTACAAATCGGGCATTGTTTACCTGACGTATTACATGGGTAAAAATTTTATATTACAGGATTCTTCTGCAGTAAGCAATACAGGAAAATCTGTTTTTAAATCTGCTCAAAAATTACCGGGCGGTATTTATGTATTGGTCTTCCCCGGCAAGAGATTAACCGCTGATTTTTTAATTGATAAAGAACAAATCATTTCTATTAATGCAGATACAAATCACCTGGATAAAATTGTAATTACAGGTTCACCCGCCAATACAGTTTTTAAACAATACCAGACTTTTGTAAATGTAAAAGGCAAACAATTACAAGAAGAAAGAGCAAAGTATAACTCTTCTAAAAATGCTGTAGATTCTGCCCGGCATGAAGTTGCTTATAAAAAATACAACCAAGAATTGAATGATTATAGAATGGGAATTGTTAGAGATAAACCAACCTCTATGATGGCGGTTTTGCTCAATGCATTACGTGAGCCGGCTTACCCCACAAAAAACGCAATAACCCATCAGGATTCACTAGATAATTATAATTTTTTCAAACAACATTATTGGGATGGCATCACTTTTATGGATGAAAGAATTATCCGTTCGCCGTTTTTTTTACCAAAGCTGGAAACCTATTATAGAGAGGTAATGTCCCAATCTGCTGATAGCTTGATAAAGGATATTGATTATAAATTATTGCTTGCAAGAACAAATACCGAGATGTATAAATTTTTGCTTAATTGGTTTACGGATGAATATATAAGCCCTAAATACATGGGACAGGATGCAGTTTTTGTTCATCTCTATGAACAATACCATAGCAAAGGAATTACAAACTGGTTAAACGAAAAGCAACACGATGCCATTACTAAAAGAGCATTTATGGTGATGGCAAATCTGATTGGCGAAAAAGCTGCCGATCTTGATTTTGTAGATGTGAAAGGAAATCCATCTTCGCTCTATAATGTAAATGCCGCTTACACTGTTGTGGTATTTTGGGATCCCACCTGCGGGCATTGCAAAGAGGAATTGCCGAGGATTGATTCTATATATAGGGCTAGCTGGCAACAAAAAAATGTAAAAATTTATGCAGTGTTGTCGGACCCTGAAAAACTAAAAAACGAGTGGGTCACTTATATTAACAAGCATAAGATTAATGACTGGATAAACGTTTACCAAAGCAAAGAATCGTTAGAGGCTGAAAAAAAAGAGCAGAGACCATCTTACCGTCAGTTATATGATGTGGTAGTAACGCCCACATTGTACCTATTAGATAAAGACAAACACATTGTAGCCAAAAAACTTACCCTTGAACAAATAAATGATTTGCTGGAAGTAAAAATAAAGAAAGGATAAAACCTGAACAACACCAAACGCTAATTACTATTTCATGAAACAATTTTTAATTGCAGCTGTTTTTTTCTCCATAGGAAGCAGCGCTTTTTCTCAAATACTTTTTACCTATGGCAATAATGCAACAACTAAAGAAGAATTTTTGAGGGCATACAATAAAAACAAACCCGCTACAACCGATAATGAAAAATCCATCAGGGAATACCTTTTACTTTATACCAATTTTAAATTAAAAGTGAAGGCTGCAAAAGAATTGCGGCTTGATACACTTCCGCAGGTAAAATATGATGTTCAGAATTTTAGAGATCAAATTGCGGATAATTATTTAAATGATGAGTCGCTTTTACAAAAGCTGGTGAAAGAGGCTGCTGACAGATCTGAAAAAGATATTCACCTTTTATATTTCTCAGTACCCATACCTGATAAGGCTACACCCGCTGATACTTTAAGGGCATACAACGCATCAAAAGAAATATACAAACAACTAAAATCGGGTGCAGCTGGTTATACAGAAATGGTTGCAAATGTATCTGCAAAAATTGCGCCTGCAAGTTTTGCTGATGCAGGTTACATCACTGCTTTTGGTTTACGTTATAATATTGAAAGTATCGTGTACAATACACCTGTAGGTGGAGTGTGTGAACCTTTTAAAACTAAAAAAGGTTACAATATTTTTAAGGTGGTGGATGAAAGAATAGATGTGGGTAAATGGAAAATTGCACAAATCCTTTTTGCTTATCCACCCAATGCAGATTACGAAACAAAACTTAAAGTAAAGGCTAAGGCTGATTCTATTTATAATCTTTTGCAAAAAGGATTTTCATTTTCGGAAGCTGCTAGCCAATATAGTGATGATAGAATTACTTATAGCACCGGAGGTGAATTACCTGAATTTACTACCGGCAAATACAATATTAATTTTGAAAGCAACGTATTTAACTTAAAAACAGATAACAGTATTTCAAAGCCATTTGAAACCGATTTTGGATATCACATTGTAAAAAGATTATCCAATACAGGTTTGCCGAGTAATGAAAATAATGCAGTTTTTTTAATGGAAATAAAACAAAAAGTACAGCTCGATCCTAGAATAAATACTGTAAAAGAAAAGTTTGTAAAAGAGATTACTGTGAAAACGGGATTTAAAAAGTCAACTCTTTACAGCGATGCGCTCTTAAAAGCATATGCAGACACAATAGCAAAGAAACCTGCTTTAGATGTTGAAAAATTTACAGGATTAAGTAACAAAAACATTTTTTATTTTAAAGATGGTACAACCATAAAAGGCAAGCAATGGCTGCAGTTTGTCAAGGATAACAATTTAAATGTTGATGCAAAGAACAATGACATTGCTGTGTTGCTCAAATTATTTACGTCTCAAAGCATTTTAAATTATTATAAAAAAAATCTGGAAAACTACAATGTGGATTTTAAAAACCAGATGCAGGAATTTGAAGAAGGGAATATGCTTTTTGAAATTATGGAACGAAATGTTTGGAGCATAGCCGGTGCAGATTCTGTAAAGCTTTTACAATATTACAACGCTAACAAAACCAATTATAAATGGAAAGAAAGTGCCGATGTACTTATTTTTAACTGCGCTAATGAAACAGTTGCGACAGAAACAATCGCTGCTTTAAAAAATAATAAATTTTGGAAGGATCTAGCAGAAAAAAGCAACAGCTTGGTGCAGGCAGATAGTGGACGATATGAAATTGAACAGTTGCCCGCTCAAAGAGAAGGCACCGCAGAATTTTCAAGCTTTATAAAAAGTACAGATAGAACGGTGACTTTTGTAAAGTTTATTAAAAATTATCCCCCAAATGAACAACGAACTTATTTACAAGCCCGAGGGCTTGTTATTAATGATTATCAAAATATAGTGGAGCAGAAATGGGTGGAAGGCTTAAAGAAAAAATACCCTCTAAAAATAAATGACATAATACTCAAATCTATTTTATAAAATTTTATTTAATTTATTTTAACAAAGCCTGCCCTTCGTGTGGCAGGCTTTTTGAATTTTCGATTCAACTAAAATCTAAAATTATTATGAAAAAATTACTAATCATGTTGTGTGTATTGGGTGCAGTGACACTAAGTGCAACTGCACAAAAAGTGTATGTGCAGGGTGGTGCCAATCTGGCTAATATCACAAAAGACAAAGCAGGCAATACTGATGATAACAAAGCTCTTTATTCTTTTAACGCAGGTATTATGAGTCAGTTTGGAATTTCAAAAATTGTTGATATTGAAACCGGACTTTTATTTACCGGCAAAGGAAATAAATCTGAAAATATCATCAACGATAACAACTATGCAAAAGCTAAATTTAATCCTTACTATATAGAGTTGCCGGTAAACTTATTGGTTAAATTTCCTATCACGACTACATCTCACTTATTTGTAAATGCAGGGCCATACGCAGCTGTAGGTGTGGCAGGCAAGAACAAAGTAGAAACAAAAGTTTTAGGAGTAGTTTCAAATTCTGAAAGTAAAATTCAGTTTAATAATGACAATCCTACAACTTCACAACAAGAAGATGCGAGTTATTCAAAAATAAAACGCTTTGACTATGGACTAAATTTTGGAGGTGGGATAGCTTTTAAAAGCATAATTTTAAAAGTAAATTATGGATTAGGACTAGCGAAAATTAACTCCACAGAAACCAATAATTCTGCAGATAAACAAAACAAATACCGCACGCTTTCTTTGTCTGTTGGTATTCCGTTATAACTTCAATATATAGTAGATGTTAAAAAAGCTTCCTCAAGGAAGTTTTTTTAATTACATAAATTTTTTTACAACCTCTGCTATCATAAATGGCTTACCCAAAGTATAATAATGCAAGGCAGGGACACCGGCTTTTTTCAATTCAATAGATTGGTGCAACAACCATTCTGCCCCTACTTTCTCTACATCTGCATCTTCTTTGCATTTTATTATTTCGCTGGATAATGCTGTAGGTAAATCAATATGAAAAACTTTAGGCAATACAGTTAATTGCTTTTTATTGAATATGGGCTTTAACCCCGGTATGATGGGAACATTGATGCCTGCAGCTCTGCAGGCATCTACAAATGCAAAATATTTTGTGTTATCAAAAAACATTTGTGTTACAATATAATCTGCGCCCGCATCTATTTTTTGTTTTAAAAACTGTAGATCAGTTTCCATGTTAGGAGCTTCAAAGTGTTTTTCAGGATAACCTGCCACACCCACACAAAATTTTGTACTGGCGGTGTTTTTCAAATCTTCTTCCTGATAAATTCCTGCGTTTAGATTTTGTACCTGGTTTATTAAATCTACGGTGTAAGTATGTCCGCCGGGTTCAGGTTCAAAATTGGTTTCATTTTTTGCAGCATCTCCACGTAGCAAAAGCACATTATCTATGCCGAGGTAATTTAAATTTATTAATGCATCTTCCGTTTCACTTACGCTAAAACCACCACAAATAATATGTGGCACCGTATCCACATTATACTTGTTCATAATGGCAGCACAAATAGATTCAGTCCCAGGGCGCTTCCGCACAACTACCTTTTTGAAATTACCATCAGCAGTTTTCTTAAATACATGTTCACTTCGATGGTAAGTAACATTTATAAATGCAGGCTTCATCTCCATTAGCGGATCTAAATGTGTATAGAGCGATTGAATTCCTTTACCTTTTAAAGGTGGCAAAATTTCAAATGATAAAACTGTGTCTTTTGCGTTATTAAGGTGGTCTGTTACTTTCATGCAGTTTATTAATGATTTCAAAGATAATGGTAAAACAAAAGACCTTGTTTTCGAAACAAGGTCTTTCAGAATAGTTTAAAAAATGTATACTCTTAATTTTTTACTGAGTGAATTACAGCGGATGTAATTTTCCAATTTCCTTTTCCTGTTTTTATCCAGTTTACAGAATATATGCCTTCGGGCTTCGCTACAACAGAATCTTTGATAACCACATCCATGTTATATTTTCCCGTAAAACCTGCCCTATTTCCTTCGCTCCATTCCTGAAGTTTATTTGATCGAAGATGTTGAACTACTTTGATGTTTGGATGTATCCATTTTTCTGAAAATTCTGCAGCATTTTCAGTTATTAGATTATCATCCACTAAAACAGCATCTGCTAAAAACATATTTCTTACTTCCGCCGAATC
The DNA here is from genome assembly GCA_025352435.1 of Ferruginibacter sp. Classification (GTDB taxonomy): domain Bacteria; phylum Bacteroidota; class Bacteroidia; order Chitinophagales; family Chitinophagaceae; genus Ferruginibacter. The sequence continues at coordinate 15,754 of JANXTN010000015.1, forward strand.
GTGTTTGTTCCAGTTATTTTCCCAGTTTGCAATGAGTGAATCAACAGGAGCTTTGTCAGTTGTATTTGAAGTATTTGCAGAAGTTTGATTGCATGAATAAATCATTGTTGTAAAAAATAAAGCGGTTATTGTTTTTATCATAATTATTGTTTTAAGAAAGTGAAAAATGTTATTTGGATGATTAAAATTAAAGTGAACGTTTCCCTGTAATTGTAACTGTTTTTCCGTTGCTGTCAACGAAGCTGCCGTTAATGACATCTACATTTAACACACCAATTACCTGGTTGTTTTGTGAGGGATCTATCAGTTTATCATTTGCGATTGTTCCATTCCCTGTATCACTTGTTGATGACCCAGTCTTTCTTGCAACCGCCGTCCATAAACTTAAAGATCTTGAAACGATCAAATTAAATACGCCTGTTTCGGGCTTTGTTGTTGAATAAGTACCTTCAAAGCATTCAATCAAATTGCTTGATGATTCTTTGATAATATTAATGGATGCAACTGGATGACCGGGGATGTTAGATGATGTAACCGTGGGAGCATTGCCACTTAACCCAACCGAAAAATTTATAGACACAGGGTTCCCGTTAAGTAAGCCTGTAAAAGGTGCCGTGTAAGCCTGCCCCGCCACCCACGATACTAAAGAGGTTAGATTTACGGTTACCCCATCTATAATTAAAATGGCAGTAATAGCAGAACCATTGTTGGCAATATCAAACATAATGGTTCCTGTTGAGCCTATTACCACTCCTTTATAAATGCCTTTGCTGCTGCTATTATTTGCAGCCAGGGCATCAGGAGTAGTTTTACAACTCACACATTTATAACCGGCAGGTGGTGAAACCACTGTTTCATTATTTTTTTTGCATGCATTTAGGGAAAACATAGCTGCAGTAGCAATAACAAAAAGCATATTTTTCATGATTATAATTTTTAGTAATGAATTTATTTTATTTGCGGCCACCTCCAATGCATGCACCGAGTTTAATTCCTAAATAACCTGCGTTGTCAGCAACAAAGTTATATTCAACACCAAACCTTAAGTGACCATATTCAAAACCGGTACGTGCCATAAATCCAAACTTTGTCGATTGAGGAATATCGCCTGTAGAATTTATTATTGTTTTATCAGTTACACTTGCAGTCGTAAAAAACCCTGCACCGGCACCACCGAATGGCCTGAATTTTTTATTGGAAAAATAATAATCACCGGTAAGCAGATAAGATAAATTTCCTTTTGCGCTGGAGGAAGAATTTCCTGTTTGGTCTATGTTTGCTGTAACTGCTGCTTCTATTCTTAAACCAACTGTAAGTGCATCTATTACTGCATATTTTGGCTCAATGGCAAACAATGCCCCGCCTTTTGTACCCGATGTTTTGCCGGCTCCTTGCTGTATAGCATAACCTACGCTAACATCGGTTTTAAATTTTTTAAAGGTTCTTGTTCCAGTTTCTTTTTTTTCCTGGGCCTGAGTTACCAAAAATGAAATAAACATTATTGGCATTAAAATAATTTTTTTCATATTGTAGTTGTTTTGGTGATGATGATTTTTTATTTACCTACAAAGTAACATCATACACCAACGCTCAGAATGGTGAAAAAAGTAGTAATTATTAAAATAGTTTGGAAATAAAAAATCAAAGCGGGATATCCTTATTAAAAAAATAGCCAGCCCTAAATTAAAATTTAAGCTAGCAGATTTTTTTAACACACAATAAAACTTATTGGGTTATATAATGCCGGTTTTTTTGAGTGCCTCCCAGCGGGAATTAACATGTAGTTTTTCGTAAATGTTTCTGATGTGTGTACGTATGGTTTCCTGCGATAAAAATAACTGATCGGCAATTTCTTTGTATCTATATCCTTGAGCAAGAATCTGTATTATTTCCTGCTCCCTGCGGCTGAGGGAATGGTACGATTCATTTTTGCTGTTATCCGTTTGTTGAAAAGCCTCTATCACTTTGCGTGCAATCTGGCTGCTCATGGGAGAGCCTCCATTGTACAAATCCGTTATTGCTTCAAATATTTTTTCAGGACTTGTATTTTTAAGAATGTAACCTGTAGCGCCTGCTTTTATAGCTTTAAAAATATTTTCTGCATCATCAAATACTGTAAGCATCATACACTGCATTTGCCGATGTACAGATTTTAATTTGTACATGCATTCAATGCCACTCATCCCCGGTAATTCAATATCAAATAAAACCATATCTACCGGGTCATTTATTAAAACCTGCAATGCATCTTCTGCAGTTGCAAAAACCATTACATCCGTTTCGGGAAAGGCAGTACAAATTAATGGATACAAGTATTCCCTAATTGTTTTATTGTCTTCAATAACTGCTAGAGATGATAAAGGCATTGGTCAAATATCCGATAAGCTATTGGTATTTTCAATAGTAAAATAGTAGTATGGAAAAATTAATTATCATAAAAACTGAGGTTTGAATTCTTATGAACAATTTATAGAATGATAAAATAAATTTATATTCACAACTCCATAACTTAACACACTGCTTAATTTAATTGTATGCCAACAATTACGGGGATCGGATATAGCACAAGAACAGATTCCTTTGCAGCCGGTAATGAATGTGCTGCAAAAGCAATGGAACAAATTGGTCAGTCAGCTATCAGTATCGTAATAGTTTTTTGCAGTGGTAAATACAATCCTGAACAATTTTTGGCCGGAGTTAGATCAAATACAGGCAATGCGCCACTTATCGGCGGTGCTGCATTTGGCGTCTTTACAAATTTTGATTTAAGTTATGAGGCTTATGAAGCAGTTGCTACTGTTATAGCTTCGGATTCAATTCAATTTCAAACTTTTTCTCAACCTGATTTAAATAAAGACGAATACACGGCAGGCGTTGCTTTATCGCAGAAAATAAACGATGTCGCAAACAAAAATCCAAAAGGGTTGCTGGTTTTTTACGATACTGCTAAGTCCACAAATCCACCAATGCTAAATTTTGCAACACCATTATTTGCAGCTATAGAAGAAAAGATAGACCCTGCAATATGTTGTGCAGGCGCAGGTTTAATGGGCGATTTACAACTCACATCTTGTTTTCAGTTCTTAGATGATAAGGTATTGCAGCAAAATGTTTTGGCTTTGCTCATAAGCGGTGATTGTATGTTTTACAACAATATTATGCATGGCTGCATGCCCGCAAGTAGTTATAAAACCATTACCAGAGCGGAAGGGCCTGTGATTTTCGAGATAGATAATAGACCTGCTCTTGATGTGATAGATGAATTATTTGGTGATGAACACAAAGTTGCCTGGAATACCTTTCCATTATTTGTGACATTGGGACTTAACAAAGGAGATAAATATGGTGACTTTAAGGAACAAGATTATGCAAACAGAGTTTGCCTGGCTGTTGATGCAGAACAAAAAGCATTGATTATGTTTGAGCCCGATTTACAAGCCGGTGATGAAGTTCAATTGATGCATCGAAGTATTAACCTGGATTATTTATACACAGGAATTGCGGATTTAAAAGAAAAAGCATTTGGAAAAAAGCGCCTACTTTATTTTTATATAAACTGCGGAGGACGGGCAAAGCCATTTGCGGGAGGCGAGTTAGAAGACGTTACTGAGATACAAAAAATAATTGGCCATGAAACCCCTTTTATGGGTTTTTATTCAGGTGTGGAAGTAGCGAAAATAAGAAATCATTTACAAGCACTGGATTGGACGGGGGTACTTTGTCTTTTAACTGAAGCATAACATGGAGAGTAAAACAGAAACTATAGAATCTCTACAAAAAGAACTTACCTATTATAAAAAACAGCTGGACAGATTATCGGGTAATACTATCGGCAAACAATATGAGTTTGCGCAGTTAAGCAACATTTCAAAAAAATATATAAACGGTTTTAAAATAATGGCTGATCTGCAACGCAGCTTTAGTTTTTATACCCGTAAAGAAGTTTTGTTTGAAGAATTTATGGACGGCATTTTTTCTCAAATGTTCTTAGACAGAGTTATTTTAATGGAGCTAATGGGCCATCAAAAAGTCTTAAAGTCATTGTCAAACAGAGGTTTTTCCGAAAATGAAAAAATAATCATTAACAATGCATTCTTGCACGTGCCGGATATATTTTTAGAACAGAAAAAATCTTTCCTAGTAAGCGAGAATATAAATAACTCCGATTTTGAAAAATATTTACAGGGAAGTTTGCTCACGCAATATTTCATTTTAATACCACTCATAAAAAATCAACGGGTTTGGGGAGCATTGTTTGTGGGTATTCACAATGAAAAAAAGCCTCTAACGTATCTTACTTTTTCGGAATCAAATATTGATATGTTTGAGTCACTTGCCGGGATTATTTCAGCAATGTCTCTACAATTAGAGCAACGGGAATTAATGGAAAAAGAAAGAAACAGAATTGCCCGAGATATGCACGATGATATTGGCTCTGAACTTTCTAAAATTTCTGTTACCTGCGGCTCTTTAAAAAATGAATTTGCGGGCGATAAAAAATTAGTAACAAATTTAGAAAGTATTAAAGTTTCTACAGAAGCCATTGTAAATAATATTGGCAATATTATCTGGGCACTGAATCCTGTAAACAATACCATAGAAAATCTGCTTGCCTACATAAGAGAGTATGCTTACGATTTTCTGGAAATGCATAGGATAAAAATATCTTTTTCTTTTCCTAAAACAATTAAAAATAATACCCTGGCACATGAAATTCGAACTCATATTTTTATGATCATAAAAGAAGCGCTGCATAATATTGTGAAGCATGCAGATGCAAAATCTGTCTGTATGTCTATACAAATTGATGATAATAGCTTGGGCTGTTCTATCATAGACGATGGTAAAGGAATCCCCCAACATAAAAACAACAACTTTGGTAACGGGTTAAGAAATATGCAACAACGCATTGCAGAAATTGGTGGGCAGATTAATATTGGACCAAACCCTGGAAAAGGTACCTGTGTTGAGATGAATGTTAGGTTATAAGTGGGTATCTTTTAAGTTCTTTATTCTTGTTAAAAAGAGTTGTTTATTTTAATTGAATCCTTTCTCACTTAACTTTACAACCCATGAGTATTGTAATTCAAACAAAAAATCTTGTAAAAAGATATGGCAGCCGCACAGTGGTAAGCAATGTATCTTTTAATGTGAGCCAGGGAGAGATTGTAGGTCTGCTTGGGCCAAACGGTGCCGGTAAAACAACTTCCTTTTATCAGGTAGTTGGTTTGGTAAAGCCGGATGAGGGAGAAGTTTTTTTAAATGATATTAATATTACCAAGTTGCCTATGTTTAAACGTGCCCAAATGGGTATTGGTTACCTGCCGCAGGAAGCAAGCGTTTTTAGAAAACTGAGTGTGGAAGAGAACATATTGGCGGTACTGGAAATGACAAAGCTTAAAAAAGTCGAACAGAAAATAAAACTCGAATCTTTACTGGAAGAGTTCCGATTGCAACATGTGAGGAAAAACAATGGCGATACTTTAAGCGGTGGTGAAAGAAGAAGAACAGAAATTGCCCGGGCATTGGCAGTTGACCCTAAATTTATTTTATTGGATGAACCATTTGCCGGTGTGGATCCGATTGCGGTAGAA
>JANXTN010000027.1 GCA_025352435.1 Ferruginibacter sp.
GTTTTGTAAGGATCAAAAGTTGCCTGCCCACTGATACTTACCTTTTCAAAAAGATTAGTTCTTGCCTGCAGTGAAATGGTTGAAAACTGAAATGAATCTGCCAAAAAGTTGTACGATCCGGAAATACCAAAATTATCTAAAAGACTTATTTTTTTATCGGCTTTTGCACTGGTGTCTTTTTTATCTCTCACCTTAGCAGTAATATTATTATCGATATTATAGGAAAGCCCACCAAATTTTTGATTGCTATAAGCCCCATAAATACTTCCGTCAAAATAGGAAAGTGGTTGCCTGTTACCTAAAATGTCATAAGTGGAATTATAAAAGTTATTAGCATTAAAGTTGGGTGAATAATTTAATGAAAGACTCGGCCGTATTTCGTGGCGTATAGCTTTAATTTTATGGTTTTCTTTAAATGCGTACATACCAAATATTCTTGTAGATGCACTTAACCCAAACGACATTTGCCTTGCTGTGTAGAATCCGTTCGTTTCAGAAACAGTATCAATTTTATTTTTAGAAGCGTTAAACTGTTTTTCAATTTTTTTTTGATACCATTTTTCCTGATAAGAAACCGATGGAGACAATTGCAAAACGCCTAAAGATGGAAGCGCCAATGTTATAGGAAGATTATGCTGTGCGCCGTACTGTAAATTGTTTGCTATTTGTTTTCCAAGATTTCCGGCGGTATCATAAAAAGAAGTAAGACTTCTTGCATTTCCATTATAAGCAATCCCTAAGTTTTCATACCATTTATATTCTCCTATCGGTTCTTTTCTTCTAAATGGATAAAGGGTGTTTACATTAAAAGCGATATCAGGCAAATTTAAATTGGTCAGCCCAGTTACAGAGTTTTGGTTGTGATTTGCGCTTACAGAAATATTATACGGCCTGTTCTTCCAAACTTTTGAATAGGTAATGGATGAGTTTAACTGGTTCTGAAAATTTAACTTTGCATTTGTTGGAACCTGCGAATTGTATTTTGTACTTCCTGCATTTACATTAGCACTAAAATTTACGCCCGGTCTAGATTTGGTATCTGCGCTGTGTATCCATTGAAAGTTGATCGTCTGTGTTTTTGGTTGATCTAAAGGATGAAAGTTTTGAACCGCCAATGCAATATTTCCCTGGTAATGATATTTTCTAAAATAACGAGGGTTTACGTTTAAATTCCAACTTCCATACGAATACAATGTTCCCCTTGTAATGATGTCCCAGTTAGAGCTAATGATTTTATAATATCCTAGATTTTCTAATGCCAGACCACGCTGTGCATCTGCAACAAAACTCGGCGCAAGGAGTCCACTATGTCTTCCCTGCTGTAATGGAAAAATACCAAATGGTAAACTAATAGGCAAAGGCACTCCTTCAAATTCAGGATGCACCGGCCCTGTGTATGCCCACTTTTTATTTACAAATTTTATTTTACGAGCTACAAATGCAAAATGAGGAGTATCTAAATTACAAGTGGTAAACCGCCCGTTTAATGCATAAAATACGGATGTATCTGCCTTTTTTATTTTCTCTCCATATACAAACATTTCTCCCTGTTTTGTATACGTTCCTTTGGTGAGACCTCTTCCTGTTTTCATATCAAAACGGATTGTATCACTTACAGATTGAAAATCTTTTTGCGAAAAAAATGGATAAGATAATACTTTTCCTAAACTGTCTTTTTTAATAAAAGCACTTACCAAACTAGTTTTTTGATCAAATTGAATTTGCGGCGCAGATAGATTATTGTCCTCATATTTTACAGAAGAAATTTTACCATAGAGATACATTTTTTGACCCGGCACGTCTATAACCATAGAATCATCTGCATGATAAACAACCGGAGCAGAGAGTGAATCTTTAGAAGTTTTAAAATTGAAAGTATCTATTGTTTGAGAAAGAAGCGTATCAGATTTTTTTGATTTTACTTCTTTTATAGAAGGTATACGGACAGTATCAGCCTTCTTTTTTTGCCTTACAACATTGCTATCTATTATTTTTTTTATTGGCGGAGGTGTATCTCTTGATACATGCGAAAAATTATCTTGGACAATTGCAAATTTTGCGAAGCCATTAAAATGATAAGTTAATAAAATCAACAATGGCAGGCACCACCAAGCTAAAAAACATTTTGCCTTACCTTTGTTTCTATTATTCATAAATGTGAATGCGCAAAAATAGCCATTAAAATTTTACCTTAAATTCTTTAAAATAATTATAACATATACTATATAACCTAATTACCCTTATGCTGAAACGAGGATTATATGTTTTATTTTGCCTTCCGTTTATAGGCTTCTTTAAAAACGATTGTGCTGCACAAACAAAAAAACTTAGAACAATAATAGTAGATGCTGGGCACGGTGGTACTGATGCAGGCGCCATTGGACAGTACGAAAACTCTTTGCGCTCAATGGAGAAAAATGTAACGCTTGCTGTTTCTAAAAAGTTGGTTGAAGAATTAAAGAAACAATTGCCTGATGTAAAAGTTGTTCCTACCCGCACTACGGACGTATTTGATAATCCGCGAGTGAAGGCCAATATTGCAAATGATGCAAAAGGAGATTTGTTCATCTGTATTCATGCAGACTCCGGTCCATTAAAAACCGGGAGAAGACAAGTAGGTACGAAAACCGTTACTAAGTATAAAATTTCTTACACAGGCAAAGGAAAGAGAAAAAAGAAACATTCCACTCCATACGAAGTACAAGAGCCCATTTACGAATATTTTAAAATGCCATTGGCAATAAACGGTACAAGCGTTTATATTTTTGCTGCAGCAAAAACAAGTGATAAATTGAAAGCCATAATGAAAGGGCAGGAAGATATTGAGTTTGAAACAGGCACTGCAGATAGTTCTTACAATAATTTTAATTTTAACTCGCCGGAAGGGCGGCAACTTGCGCAGGTTTATGCAAAGTTGTATCAGGAAAAAAGTGATAGAATGGCTACTTTGGTAAACGATGAAATAGATGCCACCGGGAGGCGGGCGCTAGGCGTAAACCAACGTCAAAAAGGTATTTGGGTATTATCAGCCACAAAAATGCCCGCCATTTTAATTGAAACAGGATATATTAATAATCCTGAAGATGAGCGATATTTAAACAGTGAAAAAGGACAAGAGGAACTAGCAGAAGCCATAACTAAAGCGGTTATCAGATACAAAACACAGTTGGAGAATACTAAAGTGGTATCCAAAACGCCATAAATCCTAAAAAAGTTTTTTTGGCTAACAAATTGGTATGCTATCTTGTAAAATTATAAAGTGTATAAGTAATAACTAAAACTAATAATTAAGTGAAAATTTCAAACGAAACAAAGGTTGGTGCCATTACAGTTATGGCAGTTGCAGTATTAATACTTGGTTTCAACTTTTTAAAAGGAAAAAAATTGTGGAGTAAGGATACAATGATTACAGGGAAATATGGGAATGTGCAAGGTTTGCAAAACTCAAATCCTATAATTATTAATGGATTGCAGGTAGGTACTGTGTATAAAATAACTACCCAAAAAGACATGCGTGAAATTTTGGTGGATCTTAATATCACTAAAGACATCAACATTCCAAAAAATTCTATTGCCATTATAAAACCAAATCCACTTGGAACTACAAGCGTAGAAATTAAATTAGGTGATGCTGTTGAAAATTTAAAAAATAAGGATTTTATTTTAACTGAAACTAATGGAGGATTATTTGATGATGTTTTAAAAAAAGTTGATCCTGTATTGTACGAGGTGAGAAAGGCAGTGTCATCTATAGATACTTTGCTTGGCAAGTTTAACAACATTCTAGATCCAACTGCTAAAGGAAATATTGCTCAGGTATTGCAAAACATGAATGCTGTTACTGCCTCTATGATTTCATCTACCGCGTCATTAAATACATTGCTAAATACACAAACCGGAGCATTAGCAAAGTCATTAAATAACGTGAGTTCCATTACTTCCAACTTTGCAAGTAACAATGAAAAAATAAACAGTGTAATGTCTAATCTTGACAAGACGACTTCAAAATTTGCAACTTTAAATTTGAATAAAACCCTTGATACGCTTGACAAAGCTGTTAATCAATTAAAAAGTATTATGGCAAAAGTTGATAACAATAATGGTACATTAGGTAAATTATTGAATGATCCAACGATGTACAAAAACCTTGCATCAAGCGGCAATAAATTAAATCTTCTGCTTGATGATATCAGAATAAATCCAAAACGTTACATAAGCATTTCTGTTTTTGGAAAGAAGCAAAATAACAGTCCGATCTTGGTTCCGTTGCCAGATACAATTAACAGCCCTTACTACGTAGAAAAAGTAAAATAGAAATTTGTGACGCTGTTAGTAATTAATTATTCAATTTGCAGGTACAAATAAATTGAATGACAAGACTGCTTCCTATTTACATTTTATTGGTTTCTTCATTCCTCTCACAAGTTATATTTGCACAAGCTCCTGTAAGCGATAGCTCAAACAAGATTGAAATTTTATCCGGCAACAGCACCCGTTTCATTACATTAAATGACAGCACTTCGTTAAGAACACTTGCAGGAAATGCAAAAGTTAAACAGGGCAAAACAATCTTATCGGGTGACAGCATCGTCATTAATTCTCGTACACAAATAGCAGAAGTTTTTGGTAACGTACACATTAATGATGCTGATACGGTAAATACTTATGCAAGTTATTTGAGGTATTTAGGAAAAGAAAGAATAGCCTATTTAAAGAGAAATGTAAAGCTTACAGATGGGAAAGGGACATTGCTTACTGATGATCTTACTTATGATTTAGCTAATAGCATTGCAACCTACAAAGGTGGCGGAAAGGTCATTAATGGAACTACAGTTCTTACCAGTACCGATGCCATTTATTACTCAAATACAAAAGATGTTTACTTTAAAAAGTATGTTCATTTGGTAGATCCCAAATACGATATAAAAGCTGATAGTTTACGCTACAACACATCATTTAAAATAGCAACGCTTATCTCACCAACATTGGTAAAAACCAAAGAAGGTAAAATAATTCGTTCAAAAAACGGAACCTATAATCTACAAACCGGCGAAGCTAATTTCTTTGACCGTACTGTAATAAGTGATAGTGCATCTTCTGCTATTGCTGATAATATTTTCTTTGATGAAAAAACGGGTATAGGAATTTTAGAAGGCCGTGCAAAATTTGTAGACAGCTTAAACCATGTAATTGCGATAGGTAACCGAATTGAAACAAACCAAAAAACCGCATCTTTTTTAGCTACACAAAAACCGGTAGTAATAATTGTGAAAGATAAAGACAGCACGTACATCGCAGCGGACACATTGTTTTCAGGGCTTAGAAAATATGATAGTGCGACTAGAAAGAATTACACGAAAGTAGACACAGTAAACAATAAACAAATCTATTCTAAAACGCCACAGGACAGTATTAGATATGTAATTGGATTTAATCACGTGCGCATTTTTAATGACTCTGCGCAAGCTGTAAGTGATAGCATGTATTACTCCACAGAAGACTCTGTTTTTCGGATGTTTAGAAACCCTGTTTTTTGGAAAGAAAAAAACCAGGTGAAAGGTGATACCATGTATTTATTTACAGAGAACCAAAAACCCAAGAGGTTGTATGTTTTTAATAACAGCATAATTGTGAACCAACAGAACCCTGCCATGTATAACCAAGCAGGAGGTCGCACATTAAATGCATATTTTAATAACGGTCAAATTGATTATAGCCGCATAAAAGGCTCACCGGCAGAAACTATTTTTTACCCGCTAGATAATGACAGCGCTTTTATAGGCATGAATAGAAGTATTGGCGACGTAGTAGATGTATATTTTGCTAAACAGGAAGTAAAAAAAATAAAGTTTGTAAATAACGTAGACGGAACGCTCTACCCCATTAAGCAAATACCTGCAGAACAGAAATACATCAAAAATTTTAAGTGGGAGGATAAACGAAGACCAAAGAACAAATTGGAATTGTTTGAATAATACGTTTATGCTGAAACGTCCTAGAATAGGTTGACAAGTTTAGAGATTATCCCGGCTGCATTTGTAGCCGGGATTTTTGTAAATGTACATTATCCGGCGTATTCATTTTAAGAGCCAGATGTGGTCTTCTTGTGTTATAAAGTTTTACAGCT
>JANXTN010000031.1 GCA_025352435.1 Ferruginibacter sp.
CGCAACCTTGGGCAACTTTCATAAAATATTTGATAAACGAATAAGTGGATTAATAGATGAACTTCAAAGCTTGCTAAGAATTGCAAGTTCACATTTGCAAAATATTAATTAATCTAGATAATTCCTTCATCTCATTTCGCATTCGAATTCAATATTCGCTTGAATGTACTCAACAAAAGATGAAAGATGATACAAAGCCCAAGGGCTGGCGGATAGAAGTGGAAATCCTTTTTGCTGCCTTTCAGCAAAAAGATTGTAACGCAGAGCCGCTACAAATGCTGAACAAAATTACCTCAGCACACAGCCCCACAAAATAATCTAAACCCTCTAAAACCTCCACCGCACAAAGGCTTCCATGGCGGCGTACTCTGCTAGGCCAAGTTTGTTGTAGAGGTCTGCGGTGGCTTTGTTGCGCTCTTCGGCTCGTTTCCAAAACTCACGGCTATCTGCCCCTTGGAAGACTACGCCATCTTTTTGGCTCTGGTGTTTAAAGATGCCGTTGCGTTTTTTAAGCACCTGATCTGGACTCATGGGCACGGCCATTTCTATTATATCTATATCCCACTCCGCCCATGCGCCTTTATAAAGCCACAGCCAGCAATCGTTCATAAAGGGCTGAGGCTTTAATCTTTTTACGGCTTCAAAAACAGCATCGAGACAAACTCTGTGTGTGCCGTGTGGATCTGCAAGATCGCCTGCGGCATAAATCTGGTGCGGTTGTATTTGCTGTATTAATTTTTCTATGATGTTATAATCTTCTTCGCGGAGTTCGTTTTTTTCTACGAGACCAGTTTCGTAAAAAGGCATGTTTAAAAAGTGCGCATTCTCAGGGGGCAAGCCTACAAACCTACAGGTGTTTTTTGCTTCTCCTTTACGGATAGTGCCTTTTACCTGGCGCAGTGCGGGGATGTCTTTTTCGCCATTGCGTTTTACTTTTAAAAAGGCCAGTGCATCATCGTACATCTTTTCTGTGTCTTCGCTTTTTAAATTAAACTGCTCGTTGTAATCTTTTACAAACTCTATAAAACGCAGGGCTTCATCATCTGCCACTGCAATGTTACCGCTGGTTTGGTAGGCCACATGTACATCGTGTCCCTGATCTAATAATCTTTGAAAAGTGCCCCCCATAGAAATGATATCATCATCGGGATGCGGACTAAAAATGAGTACTCTTTTTTTGGCAGGATTTGCACGCTCTGGCCTGTGCGTATCTTCTGCATTTGGCTTGCCGCCGGGCCAACCGGTAATGGTATGTTGCAATTGATTAAACACTTCAATATTGATATCGTATGCCTGCCCATAGAGCGCTAACAAATCGCTCAAACCATTTTGATTGTAATTATTGTTGGTGAGTTTTAAAATAGATTTTTGCAGCGTAAAAGATAAATTTGTTACAGCTTTTTTAATAAGGTTTTTATTCCAGAAAACATCATCTGTAAGCCACGGCGTTTTTATGCGGGTGAGTTCTGCAGAACTGCTTTCATCCAGCACGAACTGCACATTTTGATGACCTTGCAAATAAGATGCAGGCACAAACTCTGTTACGGGGCCTTCCACAGCTTCTTTTACAATGTTTGCCTTCGCATCGCCCCATGCAAGAAGCACAATTCTTTTTGCTTTTAATATGCTGCCAATGCCCATTGTAATTGCCTTGCGAGGCACATTAGCGAGACCGCCAAATTGATAAGCGGCATCAAATCGGGTAAGATTATCCAGCGTTATTAACCTGGTAACGGAACTAACATGGCTGCCGGGTTCATTAAAACCAATGTGGCCATTGCGGCCGATACACAGCAATTGAAAATCTATACCTCCAAATGAAGCCACCTTTTGTTCATATGCTTCACAATGTTTTTTTACATCTTCAGGATTTATATCTCCCTGCGGAATAAAACAGTTTTGCTTTTTTATGTTGATGTGGTTGAACAAATTTTCGTTCATAAACCTGCCATAGCTTTGTATAGCATCTGGCTGCAGGCCAAAATATTCATCTAGGTTAAAGACAACAACGTTTTCAAAATTTAAGCCTTGCTCTTTGTGCAAACGAATTAATGCCGTGTAAACTTTGCGTGGTGTAGCGCCCGTTGCAAGCCCTAACACAGTTCTTTGTCCCACTGTGTTTTTAGAAGTGATGAGTGCTGCTATTTCGTTTGCAACTGCATTACAAACTTCTTCAACAGAAGTATAGATAAGTGTATCTATTTTCTCAAAAGATAATAGCCGCCTTGGGCTTGTTGTTTCATTGACCATAAGAAGATTTTTGAATCTTTTATTTCAGCTAAATATAGTTTGTTTTTTTAAAGATTCTTTCTGGTGAATTGAAAATTAATACAGAAATATTAAGCCGTAAATTGCATTTGCATTAAACAAATAAAAAAGAATATGCAGGAATTTATTAGGGTAACCGAGAGCACAAGTAATTACAATGATCTGGAAAAAATGAGTGTGCAGGAGATACTGGTAAATATTAATAAAGAGGATGAAACTGTTGCTGCTGCTGTGCATGCGGCTATGCCGCAAATAGAAAAACTGGTAACTATCATTGTAGATAACATGCTGGCAGGTGGTAGATTATTTTATATGGGTGCAGGCACGAGTGGACGATTAGGTATATTAGATGCAAGTGAAATTCCCCCAACTTTTGGTATGCCTTATGGCATCATCATCGGGCTAATTGCCGGGGGAGAAAAAGCAATACAAAAAGCCATCGAAAATGCTGAGGATAGCCTCACACAAGGGTGGCTTGATTTGGAGGAACATGGCATAAATAAAAATGATGTAGTGATAGGAATTGCTGCAAGCGGTACAACGCCTTATGTAATTGGCGCACTGGAAGCATGCAGAAATAAAAATATAACAACTGGCTCTATAAGCTGTAACCAAGGCTCACCGCTGAGTGCAGCCGCAGACTATCCAATTGAAGTTGTAGTAGGCCCCGAGTTTGTTACTGGTAGTACCCGTATGAAAAGCGGCACGGCACAGAAGCTGGTGTTGAATATGATATCAACTGCCGTGATGATACAGATAGGACGAGTGGAAGGAAATAAAATGGTGAACATGCAACTGACTAATGAAAAATTGGTGGACCGTGGCACCAAAATGCTGATGGAAAAAACAGGTTTGGAAGATTATGAAACAGCGAAAAATCTGTTATTGAAATATGGAAGTGTGAAGAAGGCGATGGATCATTTGGCGAGTGGGAAGTAGGGAGGGGCGAGTGGGTAGAAAGCTAGTGGCTACAGGGGAAGGGCGAGTTGGGGTTTTGCAAGTAGCGGATTTATAAGTATTTTTTTTATTTCAATATTATCAAGAGTTATAAATTTTATTGTTCCATATAAGACAACATCCTCTAGCGTTAATTTCAATGCCTTTTTAATTGATCGTATTGTCCAAAATAATAAAACTACTTGTGAGTTTTTAATCCCCAAAAAATAACAGTTTTAATTTTTTTTACTCAGAAAATTCGTTGGCCAAGTTGCCCACTTTATATTGTCCACTTTCTTATTCTACTCAATGTTATTTTTTCCCCACTAGTCATTTCCTTCTAGCCATTTTCTACTAGTCACTCCCCACTCCCACTAGCCTAACCTGCAAAACTGATCTTCCCCATACCCACACTTGGTGCAGTCTTACCAAAATTTGTTTCTCCGCCGCAAAATGCTTCATTGGCAAGTACTGCAAATAATATGGCTTCTTTTGCATCTGGATTAATTCCTAATTCGCCTGTTGTTTTAAAAACTATTTCGGGTAATTGTTCTGTTATATTTTGCATAAGCAGAGGATTGTGCATGCCACCACCACTGCCGTAAATAACTACATTGGTATTAGTTGATATTTGCTCAATGGCAGTAACAATCATATCTGCAGAAAATTTATTCAGCGTTGCCATTACATCGTATGCATTTAAATGATTTGTGTTCGAGGCCTGTTGCGCATTCGCTAAATAAACCAGATTAAACAATTCAGGCCCGGTAGTTTTTGGGAATGGCTTTGTAAAAAATTCATTGTCCTTTAGAGATGCTAGAAGTGTATCTTCAACCTTTCCATGCAATGCGAAGCTCGCATTTTCATCATAATATTTTGCAGGAAAATGTTTCTGTACATAAGCATCCATCATGGTATTTCCCGGGCCAACATCTGAGCAAAAAATATTATCAGCATTTTTATCGCCGGGTAAGTAAGTAAAGTTTGCAATGCCACCAATATTTAATAATATGCGATTCTCACCAAGTTTGCTTAGCAATATATAATCTCCATAAATCGCCAATGGCGCACCTTCGCCACCTGCTGCAATATTTTTTTGTCTAAAATCGCTGATAGTTATTATGCCGGTCTTTACAGCGATATGATCACCATCTCCAATCTGCAAAGTGGCATTCCCAAAATCTGTCAGCCCATGCAAAGTTTTTGGCGCATGGTAAATAGTTTGGCCATGGCTTGCAATAATATCTACATCTGTATTTTTAATATTCCACTTTTGCAAAAGAGCAATTATTATTTCTGCATGTTGTATTCCAACCCATGCATTCAACAGCGTGAGTTTTTCCAGATCAATTTGTTTCTTGCTGAATATTGATTTTATTTCTTTCTTAAAAAAATCATCATAAGGCACAGTTTCAAATTGCAGCAAATTCATTTCTATCTCGTTTCCACTTCCTTTAAAATTACAAAGCGCCACATCTAATCCATCTAAAGAAGTGCCACTCATCAGCCCTATGATAATTCGGGTTTCTTTTTGTGCAATACTGTGCAGGTGAGCAATATTTTTATTCATAAAAGGAAGATAAAAAAACAGCGACTTGTTATAGTCGCTGAATTAAAAAATATTTAAGATCTATATAGCAGGATCTGCCGGAGTATTAGGATTTAATGCTCTTTCGTTTGCAGGGTACGGATAAAAATTTCTGTTTCTTTCATCTGTAGGTGTTGGATTATCAGAAGGCGATGGTCTACCGAATCTTCTGTTATCTTCTAACCTCAATCCCTGAAGATACAGCTCTGCGCTTCTTTGTCTGTAAACTTCCAGTAATAAATTAGCCACGTCCACCGGACCGGCATAAGGAGGTAAATTTGCATTTACTCCAAATGGATCACCGGATGATTGCGTACGCACTGCATTAATTTCTATCAACGCATCAGCTGCAGTTCCTAAGCCGGTTCCACGTAAAATTGATTCAGCTTTTATTAAGCGCATTTCATCCGGTAAATAAACAGGTATTGCCGATGTTTGTGTAGTGAAGAAACCTGCCATCGTCCGTAAAATATCCGGACCACTTGTAAATACTGGTGTGGTTGTGTAGAAATTTCTTCTTGCATCAGCCATATCATAAAATGCAGGTGGCAATCCAAAATAATCTCTTGGTCTAAATGCGGGAGAAATTCCAAGGTTATTCCAACCGGGATTGGAGCTAGTAGAGCTGTAGACAAATATAGATTTACTGGTGGGCGACACTAAAGCTGCTGCACTTTTTGCAGCTGCAAAATTGCCTGCCATCAAATTATATCTTGCTCTGTATGCATTTATAACATTCGCAAGATCAAAGTTTGTTCCACCCAAAATCTTGGTCGTAAATTCCTGTGAAGGTGCTGTAGTTGCAACGGCAGCAGCAGCTTCATCTAACAGGACAACAGCAGTTTGCAACGCTGCAATTCTTCCTACAAAAATGGCCTTACCGTTACGATCAGTTTGAGTAGGACATTTTTCAAAACCTGTTGCGAGGGCACCAATTGCCATTGCCTTAAATAATTTTGCATTTGCAATTACGCCGCTTAGTGTTGCAGGATCGCTGGCTAAAACTGTTGGCGCATTATTTATCAAATCTTCTGCAGCAGCCATTGTACGCATACTGCTCGAAAATAGATTTACCAGATTATTATTATCGGTTGGTAAATTTTTACCGCCTGCTTCCAAATCAATAACATTTGCAAGAGTAGAAATTCCTTTTATCTCTCTGCTTGTACAAGCGGTAGTAATAATAAGAGGACCTAAGTTATTTGTTGAGTAGTATTGAACTAATGCCAAACTGTATCTCAGCATGCCTTCTCTTGTTGTTAGAACCTCAGCCGATGAAGCTGCATTCAAATTTGTAAAATCTTTTTTGCAACCACTAATTACTAAACTGCTTGCTGCAAAAAAGAACAATGTTTTATAAATTAATTTTTTCATTTTACTTTTTTTAAATAATTAAAAGGTTACGTTGATACCTAGCGCAAATGTTCTTGGGAGTGGCACTTCCACAAAATCGAAACCTCTTGTGCTATTGCTTTGCCCGGCAGTATTTATTTCAGGGTCATAACCGCTATAGTTATCAAAGCTTACTAAATTTCTGCCTGATGCCGTTACTCTAATATTCTGAATCCATTTCACTTTTGGTTTAAGATCATAGCCCACACTCAACTCTCTTAATTTTACATAATCGCCTTTTTCAATAAACTCTTCAAAAATCGGGAAAAGTGCTACACTTGTTCCTCTTGGTACTTCTCCTTTCAATTCTTTCTCATAATCAACCAATCCACCATAATCTGAACGCTGTCCTACACGGCGGGTAAAATTGAACACATCAAAACCAAATGCCCCGTCAAACTGCAAACGGAAGGATAGTTTTTTATAATTTACTTCATTGATAAATGATAAAAATTGTTTTGGTAAAGGACTGCCTATTACTTTATTTAATAAACTTCCAGATGGCTGACCATTGGTTCTTTGAACTGTGTAGGTACCGTTAGGTCCTTGAATACCTTTTTCTCTTTGTGGCAAACCTGCCGGAGTTAACAACAAACTTCCATCAGGATTTCTTGCATAAAACTTACTGTAAAAAGCGCCTGCAGCATAGCCATTTACCGCCCCTACCAAACCAAAACCGTCGCCGGATAAAACAAATCCTCCTGACTGAAAACCTGTTCTGTCCGTTAAAATTTCAATACCACTTACCACATTTTTGTTTTGGCTGTAAGAAACTGTAGAAAGCCATGTAACATTTTTAGATTTTACCGGTACAAATCGCAACAATAACTCTATGCCTTTGTTTGATAAATTGCCTATATTTTGTACTTGTTTTGAATAACCACTGCCAGGTGCAAGTGTAATATTTTGAATAAGATCTTTTACATCTTTTTTGTAATAATTAAATTCAACACTTATTCTGTCATTCAATAAACTGATATCAGTTCCAACTTCAAATTCTGTTTGTTGCTCCGGCTTTATTCCCTCATTACCTAAGTTAGCACTTGGGAAATATCCTGTAGAAGAGTTGTATTGGCTCGGATTAAAATTTGTAAATCTTGCAAATGTGTTAATCCCTGTGAGATTACCAGACCTACCCCAAGCAGCCCTCAATTTTACGCTCGAAATATATTTACTTATTTTTTCGTTCCAGAATTTTTCATTTGATAAAATATAGGAACCACTCACTTTGGGATAATATTGGTTTCTGTTTTCCTTTCCAAAAACTGACGCCGCATCAGATCTTATTGCGCCGGTAATAAATAATCTATTATCTATGTCGAAGGACTGTTGAAGGTATTTGCCCCAAAAAGAACGCTCCTCTCTGTTCTCACCTGCTACTACTGTTCCATTGTTTGTTGTTTGCCCAAAGGGCGCAAGATTTGTTGCATCTTGAGCAGTAGTAAGTGTTTTGTCATATTGAATTGTTCCACCAATAGTAGTGGTACTTTGAAGCCACTTTTTTATGTCAATTCTGTAGGTAGCATTAAAATCGTTGTTTAACTGTACTACTGTTGCATCTGCTCTGCGGCTGTATCCGGTGGGGTAAGATGCTGTGGTATTATTGGTGGGAATAAATGCAGTTGCAATTTGCGTGTAGTTGTCAATTCCAAAATTATAATCGAAGGTTAAACCCTCTACAGGTTTTATTTTAATAGCGGCATTAGCAATAACTCTGTTTGTTCTTTGTTTGAAATCAAACCTGTCAATAGCTTCCAAAGGATTTGTTCTTTGAACACCAAGTGCGTTTAAAGTAACGGAAGGATATAAACCAGTTGTTGGATTTTTGTGTGGATCTACATAATTGTTTGCAAAAATAAATCCGGTAAGTGCACCATAATCTGAATTTATTCCACCGTTTGGAATGTCTCTGCTCACGCTGTAACTATAACTTGCCCCTGCTGATAATGAAATGTATTTATTTATTTTTTGATCAAGGCTTAATCTTAAACCGCTTCTATTAAAATTTGTATTACCTACAATTCCCTGATTGTTTAAGTTAGACAAAGAAAAATAATACTTTGTTTGGCTCGAACCTCCCGAAACTGCTAAACTATTTTCAGTTCCTATTGCTTTTCTAAAAATCTCGTCCTGATAATCGTAACGGGTTACAGGCTTTGTAGATGCATCAGTTAAATTATTGGGGTTGTTAAATACAAACGGTACTTTATTTACCTGCAATGTTTTTCTTATTGAACTAGTTTTTAGTTGTGTGCTGAAGGTGATTGTAGGTTTACCTTCCTTACCTCTTTTTGTAAATAATTGCACCACACCGTTATTTGCTCTGGAACCATAAATAGCTGCAGCAGATGCACCTTTCAAAATTTCGATATGGTCAATGTCATTGGGGTTTATATCTGCTAGTCTATTTTGAGATCCTCCACCAAGGTCAATCAACTGGCGGGAATCATTATTGATGATCACTCCATCTAACAAATAAAGTGGATCTGATGAACCGCCTAAGGTGCTTACACCTCTCATAGTAATGCTAATGCCACCTGCAGGGTTGCCGGAGTTTTGGTTAACCTGTGCGCCAACTACTTTTCCTTGCAAAGCTCCATCAATTGACGATGCGCCACTATTTCTTATATCTTTCGCAGAAACTGTAGCTATAGCATTTCCTAATTTTCGTTTACTTGTTGCTACAAGCGTACCTGTAACAACTACCTCATCTAAGCCTAGAACGTCGGTTGATAAAATATTGTTTGCAGAATATTCGTTTTCACCTGCGAGAATTTTTAAAGTACTTGTGTTTACCTTATAACTGACACCGGAATATTCAAGCACATATGTTCCGGGTTTAAGGTTAGCATTGATAAGATAATTTCCATCTGGGTCTGTAACAGCGCCAAAGTTTGTTTTCTTTATGGACACATTTGCATTGGTTACCGTCTTGCCTGTGTTGTCTGTAATTTTTCCGGAAATACGAACCTGCGCCATAGATGAAAATCCTGCTAAAAGAAACAGAATAACCAGTAGGCTTGGCAGACGCAGAAATTGTTTAATAAATTTTTTCATGAGTAATATTTTTGGTAGATAATTAGATGCTAAGGGAACGAAGTAACATTCAATATTGCAGTTGTTTTAAATTGAAAACATTACGCAGTTGCCTCAGACACAGGAAAAGTAAAATAAAAACCGCAAAAAAATGCAACTCACATAGCAAATAGTTATAAAGTTTATCCACAATTTACGTATCGAAATGTGTATTATCTTTAACATCCCCAATTTAAAATTTAATTAATTTACAAACCTTGCGGATATTTGCGTTTTTAATACCTAACTAATTTTCAACTGAAAGCATGCTCAAAAAAGAGAGACAGGCTGTTATTTTACGAAATGTAAACCTGCACAATCGATTACTGGTTACAGATCTTAGTGAAGAAATTAAAGTCTCAGAAGATACTATCAGGCGAGATTTGCAGGAGCTTGCAGATGATGGAAAACTTATAAAAGTACATGGCGGGGCGCTGTCAAAATCGTTTCACAATTCCTTTAATTCATCTGCAGTTTATGCAATGGAAAATAAAAAGATTATTGCTCAAAAGGCTGTGACACTTATTAAAGATGGCATGTTTGTTTTAACGAGTGGGGGTACAACGATAATAGAAATGGCAAAAGCGCTTCCACAGGATTTACATGCTACTTTTATTACAGGCAGTGTGCCGGCTGCATTTGAATACATGAAACATCCAAATATTGAAATTGTTTTAATAGGTGATAAACTATCTAAAGGCTCGCAAATAACCGTTGGTGGGGAAGCGATTGCAAAAATAAGACAGATCAGAGCTGACATTTGTTTCTTAGGAATTAATGCCTTGCATATCAACCATGGGCTGACGGATAACGACTGGGACATTGTACAGGTAAAAAAAGCTATGATGGAATCGTCAGCAAAAAATGTAGTACTGACTATTTCTGAAAAAATAAACACTACCCAACGTATTCGGATTTGTGATACAAAAAATATTGATATTATTGTGACAGAATTACCAGAAGGTGATGAATTGCTGCATCCATTTAAAAAGATCGGATTAAAAATATTGTAAGTCTGAATTGAGTAATCCCCCGAAAAACCGAAAAAAATTCCACATCACAAAAGGGTGTGGATTTTTATTTTTGTTGTAAAACCTTTGTTGTTTTAAAATTAATGCTGACAATTAAAATTTATTAATGACTTTACAATCTCTTTAATAATAGTTATCATGAGCATAAAAGCAATATCAGTTTTTTGTGGAAGTAAATTTGGTAAAAATCCCGTGTATGAAGAGCACACAAGATCTCTTGGAAAATTGCTTGCAGAAAAAAATATTGATGTGATTTACGGAGGTGGAAACCGAGGCCTGATGGGCGCTGTAGCTAATGCTGTTTTGGATAATAAAGGCAATGTTACTGGCATTATTCCCGAACTTTTGCAAACAAAAGAAATTACACATGAATCACTTACAGAAACACATGTGGTAGATGGAATGCATAGTCGAAAAAAAATGATTTATGAAAAATGCGATGCCGCTATTATTTTACCTGGTGGGTATGGTACGCTTGATGAAGTTTTTGAAATGCTTACCTGGAATCAATTAAAAATTCACAGCAAAAAGATTTTCATTTTAAACTCAGCAGGTTTTTATGACCACCTTGTAGCACATATTTCCCATTTGCACTATGAAGGCTTTTTATACAATCACCCTGATGACCAGCTCACAGTAATCAATGAGCCTGTTGCACTTTTAAAATATCTTTAGAATCTTCTGCGCTCCGTTCTTCTGTTTTCGTTTCTTCCATCTTTGCCTTGAAATAAGGCGATGTTATATCCTGCTCGTATTACAGGTGTTACCCTGCCTTGGTTATCAGTGTAGGGGGAATTAGATTTTTTAAGAATATCAAATAATACAGAAATGTAGTAAAAAGTTTTATTGTTGGCATCCCTTCCGCTGGCAAACCCCGGCCCTATTAAAAAACTGGGAACATTTATTTTAGTTACAACATCAGGAATTCCATTGCCGTAAATCTGTTTGTACTGTATAAAATTATATTCATATTGTGCATGTGCAAACAAGAATTTTACGGGATATAACCTTACAAATGCACTGGGCCCAATTACAGATTGACGTAGCTTTTGCGTGGTATAATAATCTCTTTGCGAAAAATAACTATAGCTTAAACCCACAGCTACATCTACATACTTATTTACACTATATCCAAAATAAGGACCTATCCCCACAGAAAAATTACCCGAACCTAAACCTAATGCCACGTTTCCTCCTGCAAATAAATTTTCCTTTTTAAATCCTCCTTCTTTTATTTCCTGCTCCTCTTCTACTTTCTTTTCTGTTTGCGCTTTTACGGTTGATAAAAGAACAAAACCAAAGCTCATTAACATAACCATTTTCTTCATACTAATTTTTTTATTTTTCAAGTTCTGTTTACTTCAAATCAAAAATTTTACCAGTATTTAAAATATTGTTTGGATCAAAAGTTTTTTTAATTCCCCGCATGATATTCAATGTTACTTCATCAAACATAATGGGGATAAATTCTTTTTGTATCAATCCAATTCCATGCTCACCGCTGATGGTACCGCCTAAAGATTTTATCAAAACAAAAAGCGCTTTTAATGCAGGAACTATTTTTTCATTATTGAGACTATATACACATCCTTCTTTTTTTATGCGTACATGCAAATTACCATCGCCTGCATGACCATAGCAAACAACTTCAAAATCGTATTGAATGCTCAAATCCTTTATTCCTTTTATTAGCTTAGGCAATTCAGCCCTTGGCACCACTGTATCTTCTTCAATGGTATAGCCATCAATTTTCACCGCCTCTGCAACTCTCCTCCGAAGCTTCCACAATTCCGCTTTTTGCTGCGCATCATCGGCAAAATATATTTCACCACAATCAAAACCGGCAAGCACATTGGCAATGGCTTCTATTTCTTTCATCAACACATCCATATCATTTCCATCCACTTCAATAATTATATGCGCTGCCACATCATCATCAATTTTTACGGAACTGCTGTCAACAAATTTGCTTACAATTTTTAATGCGTTTGCTTCAACCAATTCCAATGCACTTGGGGTAAAACCTGCACGAAATATGGCGCTTACAGCAGCTCCGGCTTTTTCAAGATCATTAAAAGGAACCAGCATTAACAGGTCGTGTGTTGGATGCGGTATTAGTTTCAACACAATCTTTGTCACCAACCCAAGTGTACCTTCGCTGCCAACTATCAACTGCGTTAAATTATAACCTGTAGAATTTTTTAAAACGTTCGCACCTGTCCATATAATTTCTCCCGTGGGCAAAACAACCTGTAGATTTAAAACATAATCTTTTACCACACCATATTTTACAGCCTTTGGGCCGCCACTATTTTCCGCAATATTGCCACCAATAAAACAACTGCCATAACTGCTTGGGTCCGGCGGATAAAACAATCCTTTTTCCTTTACGGCATTTTGCAACACCTGTGTTATCACACCGGGTTCGGTTGTAACCTGTAAATTTTTCTCGTCTATATCGAGAATGCTGTTCATACGTTGAAACGAAATAATTACGCCGCCATATTGTGCTAGGGCTCCACCACTCAATCCTGTGCCTGCACCTCTCGGCGTTACCGGAATTTTATGAGCATTGCAAATCTTCATCACTTCGCTAATCTCTTCTGCGGTGCGTGGTTTTATAACAATATCAGGTAAAAAGTAAAGATTTTCAGTTTCATCTTTTGCACAATTGTCAAGCGTTTCTTCGTCAACAAAAACATTTTCATCGCCCACAATATTTTTAAATGCTGCTGAATATTCACTGTAAGATTTAGTCCTTTCCGCAACAATTTCCATGGAGTTAATTTTAGGTAAAGTTCGTATTTATGAAGTAATGGTGTAGGAGCAAAATAATTTATAAGTAAGAAAACAACTAACTTAAAACTTAGGACACAAAGTTTGTCTGTCGCTGTTGCCGGGATAAAAACCTTTTTTTACAATGCTGAATTCTGCAGCACCACGGTAGTTATTAAAAGTTTTTAAAGGAGAAACAGTAGCATCGTAGCTAAATGTAAAAGCAGTTTTTTTTGTTTCAAAACCAATTGTAGGTATAATGGCATCTTTGTACCTGTAATATAGCCCTGCTATTAATTGAGTTTCACCAAACTCCGAAAGATTGTAATTGGCATTGATACCGGCATTTAATTCTATAGAACGTTGCTGTGTTGTAAAATAAATATTTGGGTTGATGATCACCCGTGGACTTACTTTTAAAATAGCATTTACAAAACCTATCTGTCTCATTGGAATTTTTCCTGCATCCGTATTGTCGCCAAAAAAGCTTTCCTTGGGTTTATTTACGTGATGAATGGAATAGCCGGCATTTATATAAATATCTTCTTTTGGAAAATATGCGTAGTTTAAACCAACCTGCATATCAAAATAACTGATATTGAGATTTGTGAACTGTACCCCCGTTGTAGTGTTTCCATCAAAAAATTTTCCGTTAAACTGATCAGGAAATTTTAATGCACTTGGATCAATTCTTTTTGAAGCATAACCAAGATTAAAGCCAGCACTTAACAAACTGCTTAATCCCAGCATTTGATGATATGCAACAGATGCATAAAATTTATCTGATCGAAGTCCCCCGCTACCGGCTTGGTCACTTAAAATTACGCCTCCTAACCCAAGCCAGCCATTTT
>JANXTN010000053.1 GCA_025352435.1 Ferruginibacter sp.
GGACTAAATCTGAAAAGTCGATAAAAATATTAAACGATCTATATAATCCTTTTGTTAGACAAGGAAATCCATTAATTTTTATGGATGAATACAGCGCAGAACTTACCAAGTATGCAGCTAATGCATTTTTGGCAGTGAAAATTACGTTCATGAATGAGATAGCTCAAATGTGTGAAAGGCTTGGTGCGGATGTAGATATGGTTAGAAAAGGGATTGGCAGCGACGAAAGAATTGGTAGAAGATTTTTGTTTCCCGGAATTGGATATGGGGGAAGTTGTTTTCCGAAAGATGTTCAGGCACTTGCAAAAACAGCAGACGACATTGATTATGATTTTCAGATTTTAGATGCCGTGATGGATGTAAATAACAAACAAAAATTGCATCTAATTCCTAAGATAAAATCTCATTTTAATGACAGTCTAAAAGGAAAGCACTTTGCAATTTGGGGACTTGCATTTAAACCGAATACAGATGACATAAGGGAGGCACCGGCTTTTTATATGATTGATGAGTTACTTTTATACGGTGCTACTGTTTCTGTTTTTGACCCCGAAGGCATGCCAAATACAAAAGCTATTTATGAAGGGAAAATTCATTATGCTGACAGCCAGTATGATGCATTAGAAAAAGCTGATGCTTTAATAATTGCTACAGAATGGAATGAATTTAGAACTCCTGACTTTGACACTATCTCAAAAAATCTTGTATCGAAGGTAATTTTCGATGGTAGAAATCTGTTTGAACCTGAGCAAATGAAAGTGCTGGGTTATCATTATGAAAGTGTGGGTAGAAAAAAAATATCTCAAAAATAAAAATTTACATTTTGCAAAAAAGAATATTAATTACAGGCGCAGCTGGTTTCTTAGGATCACACTTGTGCGATAAATTTATAAAAGAAGATTATCATGTTATAGGCATGGATAATTTAATCACGGGGGACCTTAAAAATATTGAACATCTTTTTCACTTGCAAAATTTTGAATTCTATCACCACGATGTTTGTAAATTTATACATGTAACCGGCAAGCTGGCTTATATATTACATTTTGCTTCGCCGGCAAGCCCAATAGATTATTTAAAAATTCCAATACAAACATTAAAGGTAGGTTCACTCGGTACGCATAATTGTCTTGGACTTGCCAAAGCAAAAAATGCCCGCATACTTGTTGCAAGTACAAGTGAGGTTTATGGTGATCCACAGGTTCATCCACAAACTGAGGAATATTGGGGAAATGTAAATCCAGTTGGCCCTCGTGGAGTATATGATGAGGCAAAAAGGTTTCAGGAAGCAATAACAATGGCTTACCACACTTTTCATAATCTTGAAACTAGAATCATAAGGATTTTTAATACATATGGTCCAAGAATGAGATTGAATGATGGACGTGCGTTGCCGGCATTTATTGGGCAGGCATTAAGAGGCGAAGATTTAACTGTTTTTGGGAATGGAAGTCAAACAAGGAGTTTTTGTTATGTAGATGATTTAGTTGATGGAATTTATAAATTACTGATGAGCGATTATGCCCAACCTGTAAATATTGGTAATCCCGATGAAATTTCCTTAAAGGATTTTGCAGAGGAAATTATTAAACTGACTGGAACTAAGCAACAGATAGTTTACAAACCTTTGCCGGTAGATGATCCAAAACAGAGACAACCCGACATTACTAAAGCAAAAGCATTATTGGGCTGGGAACCAAAAGTGAATCGTGCCGAAGGATTAAGAATTACTTATGAATATTTTAAGAATTTACCAAAGGAAGAACTAAGTAAACTACCGAAAGAATTTACAAAAATTACTTTTTAATGAAAACAATAAATTAATGTATCAGGAATTAGTAGGCAAAAAACAAAAACTGGCGGTTATTGGATTGGGTTATGTAGGACTACCGATAGCCCTCGAATTTGCAAAAAAAATAAAAGTAATTGGGTATGATATAAATGCGGATCGTGTAAAAATGATGCAGAATAAAATTGACCCAAGTAAGGAACTCGAGTCATCTGCTTTTGATGGTTGTGATATAGAATTTACAAACGATCTTGATGTATTAAGAGAAGCTACGTTCTTTATTGTAGCTGTTCCTACACCCGTAGATGAACACAATATACCTGATCTTACTCCTGTAATCCGTGCAAGCGAAACCATTGGAAAAGTTATAAAGAAAGGTGATTATGTAGTATATGAAAGTACCGTTTACCCAGGTTGTACAGAAGAAGATTGTGTACCTGTAATTGAAAAGTTATCAGGTTTAAAGATGGTGACAGATTATAAAATTGGTTACTCACCTGAAAGAATAAACCCAGGTGATAAAGAACATACCATTACAACTATTACAAAAGTAGTAAGTGGTTGTTGCGATGAAAGCCTGGATGTAATTGCAAAAGTATATGAACTTGTAGTAAAGGCAGGCGTTCACAGAGCTTCTTCTATAAAAGTTGCAGAGGCTGCGAAAATCATTGAGAACACGCAGAGAGATTTGAACATTGCATTGATGAATGAGCTTTCTATCATCTTTGACAAAATGGACATAAACACTTTTGAGGTGTTGGAAGCTGCTGGAACAAAATGGAATTTTTTACGTTTTCAACCTGGGCTTGTAGGCGGCCATTGTATTGGAGTAGACCCGTATTATTTAACCTACAAATCAAAAGAATTGGGTTACGATAGCCAGGTTATTCTTGCCGGTAGAAATATAAATGATGGCATGGCTGGGTATGTTGCAAAAAAAATTCTTC
>JANXTN010000075.1 GCA_025352435.1 Ferruginibacter sp.
TGGTGTCCCACTATTATTTATCATTTGCACACCTGCAACCTTACCCTGTATTAACTGATCTGCCGACGTGTAAGTTCCTTTATTAAAATCTTTTGCCTGAAGTGAAGTTACTGCTCCGGTTAAATCTTTTTTCTTTGCAGTACCGTAACCAATAACAACAACTTCACTCAAGTTGCTGGCAGCAGTTTCTACCTCTGCATTAATCGATGTTTTGCCACGAACTCCTTCCTGAAAATTAGTTATGCCTGCACCGCTAAATACCAATACAGCATCAGCAGGTACATTGTTAAGTGTATAATTTCCTTTAGAATCTGTAGCAGTGGCATTTTTGGTGCCTCTAACTGTAACGGATACGCCGGATTGAGGCTCTCCTTTTTTATCAGTTACGGTACCGGTAACGGTGGATTGTGCAAAGCCGAGGCTTGAACAACCAAGAATAACCAGTAAAAGCATTACGGATTTTCTCATTCGAGTAAGAAGCATAATCGTTTGGTTTTTAGTTAATTTCGAAATCAGGTTAGATAGTGTATAGTACTTAACTGAGTGTTCCAAGGCCATTCAATCGAAAAAGCCATTAAAAAGCTCAATTTTAACAAACTAAAGTTATTTAATATAAATTTAACTTTAAAGAAAATTTTTGATTGTGAGCGCAAACGTTTGCGAAAACATCTCCGCAAACGTTTGTTGTGAAAAAAATGTCAAAAAAAGATTTACTTTTATTACAATGACAAGCACTACACTTAAAAAAATTGCACAGACTTTAGGCTTAAGTATATCAACGATTTCGAGAGCATTAAAAAACCATCCGGATATTTCGCAAAAAACAAAGCAGAAAATTGTGGAGCTGGCTGCTGCTTTGGAGTATGAACCGAATGTAAACGCTATTCAGTTAAGAAGTAAAAAGAACAATGTACTTGGACTGATAGTTCCTACTATTTCCAATTATTTTTACGACTCCTTTATAGCTGCTGTGGAAGAAGAATGCAGAAAAAATAATTACGCTCTGATGATTTTACAATCCGGCGATAATTCCGAAGCAGAATTTCAGAATATTAAATTGTGCAGGCAAAACAGAGTAAGCGGTCTATTTTCCTGCCTTTCTACAGAGACAAAAAACTATGATGCCTATGCAAGATTAAAAGAAGTAGACATCCCCGTTGTTTTTTTTGACAAAGTACCTGATGAAGGAAATTTTAATACCGTAACTGTTGCCGACCGGCTTGTAGCCAGGCTGGCAGCAAATGCAATTCTTTCAAAACATAAAAAAAACATTATTGGTTTTTTTGGAAATGAGAACTTATTGATAACTAAAAAAAGATTGGCTGCATTTAAAGAAACCTTTGGTGAAAAAAATAAAGACACTAAAGTATCTATTGTATATGTTTCAAGTGCAGCAGAGGCAGAGATGTTTGGTGATAAATTATTGGGTAAAAAACCGGATGCGATTTTTTGTATGAGTGATGAAATTTTAACCGGCATAATGAAATCCATTCAGAAAAAAAAGATGAACATTCCGAAAGATATTTCCATTGTAGCCATCAGCAATGGGTTTATTCCTAAACTTTATTATCCTGAAATTACTTATGTAGAAACAAGTGGTTATAAGCTTGGGAAACTTGCTTTTTCAAGTATGCTTGCTTGCATCGGCGGCAGTACATTTGTGCAGGAAATTACCACAGATTCAATTTTGGTTGAGGGGGGTTCGTTGTAAAGCCATATCGCCGTCAATAAATTGAGACTATTACCTTTAATTATAGTGGCCTCGCCAGGAATCGAACCTGGATCTGGGGCTTCGGAGGCCCTTATACTATCCATTGTACTACGAGGCCATAAAAATACTAACCGGCATCTTAAACTATCCCGTCCGAACAGTGTTCAGCAGGGAGACCATATTTATCAGAAGTGAATGCAGTGTCATTTCACTTGCCAAAATTTACAATATTAGTCCCAAATATTTTTACGGCAATGGCCAGCAAAATAACACCAAAAAATTTTCTTACCACCAATAATCCATTTGGACCAAGCGCACGTTCTATCCATTTTAAAGAACCGAGCACTAAAAAGATAATCAAACAGTTTATTAATATCCCAAGCAAAATATTTATATCTCCATAATTGGCTTTTAAAGACATGATGGTTGTGAGGGTGCCACTCCCCGCAATCAGTGGAAAAGCAATCGGCACAACGCTCCCGGTTTTATCATTGTTTTCTGCCTTAAAAAAATCAAGACCAAGCACCATTTCCAACCCAATAATAAATATTACAATACTACCTGCAACTGCAAAAGATTTTACATCGAGCCCAAGCAGATTTAAAAACTGCTTTCCAATAAAAAGAAAAAGTACCATCAAAGAACCCGATGCAAAAGTTGCCTGCACATTATTTATTTTACCACCCATCTTCGCTTTTAGACTTATAAGCACCGGCGCATTACCCAGCATATCTATCACAGCAAACAGCGTAAATGTTACCGTAATTATTTCTTTGATAAGTATATGCCCAAATTCAAACATGCCTGTCTGTTTTTTGCAAATATAGATGGATAAAAATTCCTGCTATTCGCCAGATGGTTATTTACATTTTAATCAACATTCTCCACAACCTTTGCTCTGGTGCCACTGCGGTAAAAATGAAGCTCACTAATTAAACAGACTTCCACAGATTTCTAATTCTTTAATACTCTTAGCGCCTTTGCGCCTTTGCTCGTATAAAATTTTCTTTTGTGAAATTTCTCCTTCTTTGCTTTTTGGTGGTTCAAAAAAATTCTTCACGGTTCAAAATTGTACCCGCACTTTATAAATTCCTTATCTTCAAATTATGAGCAAACCAAAATTAAATCTTTTTGATTTTACCATGATTATGGTAAGTCTTGTAATTGGCATGGGTATTTTTCGTACACCCGCCAATGTTGCTGCCTCATCCCCTACACCATTTCTGTTTTTCTTAATCTGGATTTCGGGTGGTATCATTGCCATTTGTGGGGCGCTTACTTATGCAGAAATTGGCAGCAGGTTTCCTGTAACCGGTGGTTATTACCGCATCTTTTCTTATGCTTATCATCCCTCTATTGCATTCGCTGTCAACTGTATTATTTTAATTTCAAATGCTGCATCGCTTGCAGGAGTTGCCCTTATTGGGGCTGAGTACATCATTAAAGTTGTTTTGCCGGACGCTGTAAATGCACAACAGGTACAGATCATCATTGCTATTACATCCATCATCATTTTTTATGGAGTAAACCTTGCAGGTTTAAAAATGAGTGCACGTACTCAAAATGTGTTGACCATTATAAAAATAGGACTTGTGCTTCTGCTCATTCTACCTATCTTTTTTTACAGTGGTGCAAATGAGATTACAGTGGTTTCTAATACCATTACAAGTCCCGCATTGCGGGAATATATCAAAGCCTTTGGTTTAGGCTTGGTGGCGGTAAGCTTTACCTATGGCGGTTATCAGCAGTCCATAAATTTTGGGGAAGAAGTAAACAATCCATCTAAAAATATTCCACGGGGCATAATTGCAGGTTTGCTCATCATCATCATTTTGTACCTATCCGTAAATTATGCTTATTACAAAGTAATTGGTTTCAATACACTTAAAACATCTACCAATATAGCGGCAATAATGGCCGGGCATTTGTTTGGAACTGCTGCAGGCAAAATACTTTCGGTACTGCTTTTTTTAAGCGTATTGGCTTATGTAAATGTGCTGCTCATGTCAAACCCAAGGGTTATGCAGGCCATGAGCGAAGAAGGTATGTTACCCACAGCTTTTGGTAAACGTCGCATCAGTACCAATGTACTTTTTACTTCGCTCAGTGTATTTGCAAGCCTTTGCGTGCTCATCGTTTTTTGGGCTAAAACTTTTGATGAGATTTTAAGCTTTACTATTTTTCTTGATTGTTTTGGAATGGTATTATCTGCCGCCACTATTTTTAAACTTAGAAGAAATACTGGGCATTTGGACGACACGGGCATTTACAAAATGACGCTGTTTCCATTGATGCCATTGATTTTTATGGCAGCATATACTTTTGTTTTCGTTGTTATTTTTATAGACAAGCCTTGGACCGGACTTACAGGTTTAGGAATATTAGGAGCTTTTATTGTTCTTTATTTTATCGTAAAAGGCACAAAAAAAAATAGCGAAATTGATCTGCCACCAAATCTCAAATCTAACATCTAACATATTGTATGGACATATCCTACATCATAAATGAATTGGGAGAAGACAGAGAAAAATATTTTAATGCTGTAGCTCCACCAATTATACAGACGAGCAATTTTGTTTTTAATACCGTTGCAGAAATGCGCAGTGCCTTGCAGGATGAGTACCGCACTTATTTATACAGCCGTGGCAAAAACCCAACTGTAGATATATTAGCAAAAAAACTTGCCGCCCTTGATGCAGCAGAAGATTGCCTTGTTTTTAACAGTGGTGCAGCTGCGATATTTGCTGCAGTTTTAGCAAATGTAAAAACCGGGGATCACATCATCAGCGTAAAAGAACCTTATGCTTGGGCTAATAAAATGTTTACGGAAATACTGCCAAAGTTTGGCGTGACAACCACTTTTGTAGATGGGAGAGAAATAGAAAATTTTAAAGCAGCTAAAACAAACAACACAACAGTCATTTATCTTGAAAGCCCAAACAGCTGGTCTTTTGCCCTGCAGGATTTAAAAGCGGTTGCAAAGTTTGCCAATGAACATAGCATCATCACCATCTGTGACAACAGTTACTGCACACCAATTTATCAGCAACCTATTTCATTGGGTATCGACTTATCTCTTCAATCTGCCACCAAATACATCAGCGGCCACAGCGATACTATAGCCGGAGTTTTAAGCGGCAGCAGCAAAATGATAGAGCGTATTTTTAAAAGCGAATACAATAATATTGGCAGCGGCATACAACCCTTTAATGCCTGGCTGTTGCTGCGTGGCTTGCGTACATTGCCCTTAAGGTTAGAAAAAATAACTGCCACAACCAACACCGTTATCCAATATTTAAAATCAAACAATAAAATAGAGGAAGTTATTTTTCCTTTGGATAAGGATTTTCCCCAGTATGAACTCGCTACAAAACAAATGAGTGGTGCATGTGGATTAATTACAATTGTATTAAAAGAAACGGAACTATCCACCATAGAAAAGTTTTGCGAAGCATTCAAACATTTTAAAATGGCTGTAAGTTGGGGTGGGCACGAAAGTCTCGTTATTCCTCGCTGTGCGGGCATGGCGATAAAGAATTTTAATCATCAGTTAAAAGAGCACCGCATGTTGCGCCTGTTTATTGGTTTAGAGGACGCTGCATACTTAATCAATGATTTAGAAACTGCTTTTGCTACAATACCCTAGTAATTATTCTATACTATTTAATTATCATACGGAATATACGACTACAAAGAAATAGCGTTTATGCTATTGTCAGGTGCATGTTGTTGTTTTACTTTTACTGTTCTGAAAATCCTAAAACCAACATCTATGAAGAACTCAACAAAAAACAATTTTTCGTTTAGTGCTTTTACAAAATCTTTCAGCAGAATGTTTCGAGGCATTTTTTTTACAACCAGCCACGAAGATTTTAAAAGGTTAAAGAATTTTATCTGCTAACGATTCAAAGTAAAAGTTTCCGGAACGCATGATGCACTTTGCACACAATCATTTCTTTTAACCCATATATTGGTTTATCCTGCAAAGAAGAGGCATTTAACCGAAACATTTTCCGTTTATAAAAATCATTGCCTTTTTCTGTATACAAAATATATTTTTGTATATGCGTCGTCTATCCTTCTTTATAATATTTACAAGTATAAGCACCGTTTCGTTTGCCCAGCAAAAATGGAATTTACAGTCTATTGTAAATTATGCAATGGCAAATAACATTAATGTAAAACTGCAGAATGTGCAGGCCCGCATTGCTACTATTAACCTAAACCAAAGCAAACTTTCGCAATATCCCAATGCAAATTTCAGTGCTAATACATCTGTAAATTCCGGTAACAACCAGGATCCTACAACCTTTAGCCGTATTACTCAAACCTTTTTGGTAGCAGGATTGCAATTACAAAGCAGTGCAGAAATTTTTAATTTTTACAGTAAAAGAAATACCATTGCTGCCAACTATTTTGAAGCGCAGGCAGCCAATGCATCTACAGATAAAATTAAAAATGATATAGCACTTTCTGCCGCCAATGCTTACCTGCAAATATTGCTGGGTAAAGAGCAGGAAAATATTGCGCTTGTGCAAATTCAGCAAACACAAGCCCAACTTAATATTACCCGTAAAAAGGTTACGGCAGGCTCTTTGCCTGAATTGAACGCCTCGCAACTTGAAGCTCAGCTTGCCGCTGACAGTGTAAACTATATAAATGCCAAAGGCAATACCACTTTTAATATTCTTTCTTTAAAAGCCTTGATGAACATCGATCCATCTACATCTTTTGATGTTGATGTGCCGGCAATTGATAAAATACCCGTAGAACCAATTGCAGATTTACAGCCTGATTATGTTTTTGAAATTGCATTGAAAAACCTGCCGCAGCAAAGAGTGAATGAATTGAGACTAAAGGCCGCGGAAAAGAATGCAGCTGCCGCAAAAGGTTCTATGTATCCAACCCTCAGCACATTTGGAAGTCTTGGAAGTAATTACAACAACAAGTCCCGCAGTGTTACCGGTTTTAATCAAACAACCACTGTAATTCCTGTGGGCACAGTAAAAGTAAATGGTACGGATTATACTGTTACTTCACCTTATACAAGCTTTAGTCCTATATCTGCTAAGAGCGGTTTTACGAATCAACTGTCAGATAATTTTAGACAGGCAATTGGGTTAAGTTTAAGTGTCCCTCTTTTTAGTGGCGGTTCATTGCGCAGCAATTATGAAAAAAGCAAGCTCAACATCAATACCATTCAACTTCAAAAAGAACAGGATAATCAAAAACTAAAACAGGATATTTATCAGGCATACAATGCTGCTAGAATAGCTCTGGAAAAATACAATGCAGGCAAAAAAAACTTAGCTATAAATGAACTGAATTTAACCTATGCAGCAAAACGTTTCGATGTAGGTATACTTGGCACTTTTGAGCTGATTACTACGCAAAATAATCTGTTGCGGGCAAAACTTGAACTTGCACAAAGCCAGTTTGA
>JANXTN010000097.1 GCA_025352435.1 Ferruginibacter sp.
AGCAACCGGGTGACTGCTGACCTTGACCCAACCGCCCATGGTGAAGTGGTTGCCATTAAAGAAGCTTGTAAAAATATAAAATCAATAGACCTATCAGGTTGCGAACTCTATACAAGTGCAGAACCTTGCCCTATGTGTACGGCTGCTATTTATTGGAGTAAAATTGAAGCGGTATATTATTGTAATACTGAAGAAGAAGCACTTGCACATGGATTTTCCGATAAAAAAATATTAGCGGAAGTACGGAAACCAATAGATAAAAGGAAATTGCCCTTCAAGAGAATTAAAAATCCAATGGGAATTCAAATATTTAAAAGATCATTAGAAGGATAAAATGTAAAAGCCGAGATTAAATGTCTCGGCTTTTATAAATTTTAGAATTTACCAGCTATAAACTCAACAAGCTTTTCATCGCTCATTTTATTTGACGTTGATTCTTCTGTTTTAGTATTTTTAAACTGCGGCGTTTCTGCGAGGTAATGCATGAACTTTTCCTGAGATACGCCCGTTCCTGTTAAGTGTATGTTGGTTGCATTCTGCATATGCGAAAGAATTTCTTTAAAAAACTTTGCTTCTACCATTCTCGCATGATTATTTTCTGTTTTCTCACTGCTATTTGAAGTAGTTTCTTCCCCTTTCACGTGTGCTAACACTGTAAAATTCTCTGCTTCTGCATTTTCCTTACCGATAATAGTTGCATGGTGCGTATCCATCCACACGCCGAATTGTTTTTGATTGGTCATATTTTTATTTGTTTGTAATAAGCAGGCAATAATTGTACCCCAAAAATTATTCCGTCTTTTAAATCGAGTTTTTGCAGCCCTTAATGTTGATAATATCGTTACATAAAAGCTAAATTATTTAGTATATTTGTACTTAATATTTTAGTATGAGCGATAGAATAAAAGAGAAATTGAACATATTGGCCGATGCTGCAAAATATGATGTGAGTTGCTCAAGTAGTGGCAGTAACAGAAAAAATAAAGATAAGGGTTTGGGAAATGCATCTAACGGAATTTGCCATGCTTATACTGAAGATGGAAGGTGTGTCTCTCTTCTAAAAATATTGCTAACCAACTTTTGTATTTACGATTGTGCTTATTGTGTGAGCAGGAAAAGCAACGATATAAAACGTGCAGCATTCACGGTACAGGAAGTTGTGGACCTTACCATAAATTTTTACAGAAGAAATTATATTGAAGGCTTGTTTTTAAGCTCGGGCATTTTTACCAATGCAGATTATACGATGGAAAGGCTTGTGCAGGTTGCAAAAAAGCTTCGGCTTGAACATAATTTTAATGGCTACATACATTTAAAAGCAATACCCGGCGCAAGCGAAGAGTTGATGAAAGAAGCGGGCAAATGGGCGGATAGGTTGAGTATAAATGTAGAAATGCCCACAGAAAAAAGTCTGGCTTTATTGGCTCCTGATAAAAAGCGGGAGGATATGATAAAACCCATGCAATATCTGAAGCAGGAAATTTTAGCCAACAAGGAAGAGAAAAAAATATTTAAAAAAGCACCATCATTTGCACCCGCAGGACAAAGTACTCAGATGGTTATTGGTGCAACACCGGAGACTGATTTAGAGATTTTATACATGGCAAATGGATTTTACAAAACCATGAATATGCGAAGAGTTTATTATTCTGGTTATGTACCTATAAGTAATGATAATAGGCTTCCTGCAATAGGTACACCTGTACCCATGATTAGAGAAAATCGTTTGTACCAGGCAGATTGGCTCATGCGTTTTTATGGCTTTAAAGTAAATGAAATTGTCGACAAACAAAATCCTCTACTCGATATTGATATTGATCCAAAGCTTGGATGGGCGTTAAGAAATATGAATTTGTTTCCAATGGATATTAATACAATCGATTACCAGTTGCTGATGCGTGTACCCGGTATTGGAATACAAAGTGCCAATAAAATTACGGCTGCACGAAAGTTTAGCCGCATGACATGGGAACATCTTAAAAAAATTGGTATCAGCATGAATAGGGCAAAATATTTCATACACACTGATAGTGAATTTGAAAAGAAAGATTTGCAACCCCTTCAAATAAAACAGATCATTATGCAGGAAGGTAACAGTAAATACAAACCAAATTTTTCGTCTCAGCTAAAAATGTTTTAAATGAATATTGTTATTTATGATGGCAGTTTTGAAGGATTAATGACGGCTGTATTTGAAATTTATGAATACAAAATTGTGCAACCTAATATTGTAAATAGTAACAAGGAAACAGGAAGTTTGTTTGGAAAAGTTCATGAAGTTCACACCAACAAAGACAAAACTGCAAGGGTATTTAAAAAACTAAAAGATAAATTAACACCCAATGCATTTTCCAATTTGTACAAAACATTTTTATCTGAAACAAGGGAGATTGAAAACCTACTTTACAGATATATTGCTTATATACTTTCTTCTAACGCTTCTGTAGAAAATGATTACAGCAACCCTGATGTTTTAGCACTGCAACAGCTAAGCAGAAAAGTCCATCGTGAAAAACATAGAATGGAGGCCTTTGTGCGTTTTCAATTAACGCAGGACCAGCTGTACTTCTGTCTCATACAACCGGATTATAATGTGCTTTCGCTTATAAGTAAACATTTCGAAAAGCGTTATGCAGACCAGCGTTGGTTAATTTATGATAGCCGCAGAAAGTATGGATTGTATTATGATTTAAAAAGGGTGGAAGAAGTTTCTATGCGGTTTGAAAATGATTTTAACGACAAAGCTGCGCTAAAAACTATTTGCGATGAGAAAGAGGAGTTGTACCAAAAACTCTGGTGCATTTATTTTGGAAGTGTAAACATTGCTGCCCGAAAAAATATGAAGCTCCATATACAACACATGCCAAAGCGTTATTGGCGTTACCTCACAGAAAAGAATAATATCAATTAAAAAGCCGACCCTTTAACTGAGTCGGCTTCTTCAATCATAAAAACATTTTATGCATCCAATGTTACTTTATTCATTTTATCTCCGCCCTGTATGCTGTCTAAAAATTCAATACCATCAGTAATTTTTCCGAAGCAGGTATGTACACCATCAAGATGTTGCGTTCCCTGTCTGTTATGGCATATAAAAAATTGTGAACCGCCGGTATCTTTTCCTCTGTGCGCCATGCTCATTACGCCCCTGTCGTGAAATTGCTTCTCGCCACCGGTTTCGCATTTAATGCTGTAGCCAGGTCCACCGGCACCAGTACCATCAGGGCAACCGGTCTGTACCATAAAATTTGGTATCACTCTGTGAAAACTTAATCCATCATAGAAACCTTGCGATACTAACTTTTTAAAATTTTCTACTGCTATTGGTGCAGCTTCATCATACAATTCAAAAGCAAGTGTGCCCTTGTTTGATTCTATTTTTCCTGTTGTACTCATTATAATTTTTTTAGAATGCGAAGTTATGTTTGTTGAGGATTAAACACAAAGTTCAAAATTATTTTCCTTAAGAGATGTAAAACTTGTAAAGGCATTTGGGGCAATGAGCATAAAAAATGCATCAGCATTTGTTCGGGCTTCTACGGCTTCGGTATTCTTTATACAAATATGCCTCCGGCATTTGTATAAAAAACACTTCCCTTTGTCCCCCGCTGCCCTTCATCCTTAAATCTTTTTTCAACTTTTATCTACTGCTATTGTTGCCGCCGGCGCAGCGGCCATTTTTTATTCCCGTCTTGCTGCTACTCATATTTCGCCCCGATGGGGCTGAAAACCAAGCTACTTGGTAAATACAAATATTTTTAAAATAGAAAATTATTTTGCCCGAACTCTCCATACCATTTTTGATGCATCATCAGCAACCAAAAGAGATCCGTCATTTATAACCGTTACACCAACAGGTCTGCCGTGCACTTCATCCTTAGATTGATCAGCAA
>JANXTN010000120.1 GCA_025352435.1 Ferruginibacter sp.
TAAAAAGTAAAGAAGAGCGCAAAAACTATATCAAATCCAGAGAGAGAGAATTAAAGAAAGAATTTACTGATCCACTCACCAATCTATCTGTGTACCAGGGGAAGGTGTTAATGAAATTGATAAACCGTGAGACGGGAAACAATTGCTATGAAATTATTAAAGAATACAAAGGTGGTGTTACTGCAAGGTTGTACCAAACCGTTGCCTTCTTTTTTGACAGTAATTTAAAGCAATCTTATAATGCGGGTACTGATGACGCAACAATAGAAAATATTGTAAAAGAAGTACAGCGTATGTACGGCTACAGCAATCCTCCTCATAGTAAAGCCATGTAGTTTTATTCGCTTTAATTGCTCATTATAGTAACATACTACGGGCATTTTTGCATAATTTGCACGTCAACAGTTTTAGAAAATTTATGAAGATAGATGTACTGGCTTTTGGGGTTCACCCAGATGACGTAGAGCTTGGTTGCGCAGGTGTTTTGCTTTCAGAAAAACGAAACGGGAAAAAAATTGGCATTGTAGATCTTACACAAGGAGAATTAGGTACAAGAGGTACTGCATTAACAAGAAAAGAAGAGGCCGCCGCCGCAGCAGAGATATTACAGGCGGATGCCAGAGAGAATTTGGAAATGGAGGATGGTTTTTTTGAAAACGATGAAGCCAACAAACGTAAAATCATCACAATCCTGCGCAAATACCAACCGGAAATTATTTTTTGCAATGCCCCTGAAGATAGACATCCTGACCATGGGCGTAGTGCCCTGCTTGTAGAGGAAGCTGCCTTCCTTTCAGGGTTATCAAAAATAGAAACATATTTAAACAACGAATTACAGACTGCCTGGAGACCGAAATTTGTGTTTAATTTTATACAGGACAGATACCTAAATCCTGATTTTGTCGTAGATATATCAGAGGAAATGGAACAAAAAATTCAATCTGTTAAAGCATATAAAACGCAGTTTTTTAATCCCGAAAACCAGGGTGGTCCACAGACATATATTTCTTCTCCTGAGTTTTTAGATAGTGTTTATGCCCGTGCAGCAATGTTTGGCAAAATGATTGGTGTAAAGTATGCAGAGGGATTTTTGTCCAAAAAAATGATTGGCCTTAAAAACTTTGATGCGCTTGTAAAAGAAACAACTTAATAAAAGACTATAAATAATATTTGAAATGGTTGCTACCCCCAAATTTAAAAATCTCAGCGGCACAAATTTTCATAAAGAACTGAAACAAAGAGTGAACAGTTATTTTGTGGAAACTAAGAAAAAAAGTACCGGTAATTTTTCTCTTTACTTTAAAGCAGTGCTTTTTTGGACTCTTTATATTGCCCTGTATATTCACGTACTTTTCTTTACACCAGGTAACTGGCAAGCCATCGGTGAATGTTTTATAATGGGCGGTCTCACAGCAGCTATTGGTTTTAACGTAATGCATGATGGTGGTCACGGAAGTTTCAGCGATAGTCCATTCTGGAACAAGATTGCTGCATTTTCTGTAAATGGCTTAGGCGCAAGTATGTTGATGTGGAATAACAAACATAACATAGTGCACCACACTTACACAAACATTGCGGGCATAGATGATGATATTGAAATTAGACCTTTGCTCCGTATGTGCCCTACCCAAAAAAAATATAAGATTCATCGCTTTCAGCATATTTATGTTTGGTTTTTATATACACTGCTTTTAGTTATTTGGGTATTTGGTACAGACTATACAAAATACTTTAGAAAAAGAGTAGGCAGTGTGCCCATTAAAAAACTCAGTGCATTCGATCATTTTGCATTTTGGG
This sequence comes from Ferruginibacter sp., assembly GCA_025352435.1. Taxonomy (GTDB): domain Bacteria; phylum Bacteroidota; class Bacteroidia; order Chitinophagales; family Chitinophagaceae; genus Ferruginibacter. The sequence continues at coordinate 1,798 of JANXTN010000120.1, forward strand.
CAGCAAAAGTATTTTATTACACCTTCATGATTGCGCTTCCTATTTACCTTGTTGGTTTTTTACCTTGGCTCGTTGGCTTTTTAGTGATGGCAATGTTTGCAGGATTAGTGCTTAGCGTGGTTTTTCAGCTGGCACATTCGATTGAAGAAACTGCCTTTCCTGTGCCCACAGTGGCTACCAATGATATAGAAAATGAATGGGCTATACATCAAATAGAAACCACTGCAAATTTTGCAACAAAAAACAAATTGATTTCATGGTAAAAATCCTAAAATATAAATTGGCAACGCAATCATAAAAATGTAGTAGAAAACCTTTGCTGCCCAAAAT
>JANXTN010000144.1 GCA_025352435.1 Ferruginibacter sp.
CTTTGATGCTTCGCAACAATTTTCATCATCGCTTTTAAAAAGTGAAAAAGAAATTGCAGTGATAGCAGAGCAATTTCCGTCGATAATTTTAGAAGCTGGAAAAGATATGGATCCATCAAAAGTGGCTGCATACATTTTTACATTGGCCAAAACATTCAATTCATTTTATAGTGAATTATCTATTGGCAAAGCCGAAAATGAAGAAAAAAAACAATTGCGTTTGCAACTAGCCATGCTTGCTGGAAATATTTTGAAAAGTGGTATGCAGTTGCTCGGTGCGCAGGTACCTGAGAGAATGTAGGGCGCAATGAGAAAAAATGAAAATGTGCAAATTTGCCAAGGAGAACTCAGCGGAAACTTAGCTTTCTATTTTCTCTGCGGTCAATTAAATGAATGAAATAGTACTGAATTATGATGAAGAAAAAAATAACAAAAATTGGTGTACTTACCAGCGGTGGTGATAGTCCAGGAATGAATGCGGCTATACGTGCCGTGGTGCGGACAGGCATTTACCATGGTATGGAAGTATTTGGTATTATGCGTGGCTATAGCGGTATGGTAGAAGGTGACATACAAAAAATGGAAAGCCGCAGTGTTGCAAATATTATACAGCGTGGTGGAACTATTTTAAAAACAAGCAGAAGTAACGAGTTCCTTACTGCAGAAGGTAGGGCAATTGCTTACAAAAATTTAAAACAGTTTGGCATAGAAGGTTTGGTCATAATTGGCGGCGATGGGAGTTTTAGGGGAGCGCAGATTTTTAGCAATGAATATGATATTCCATGCATTGGTTTGCCGGGCACAATTGATAAAGACATTGCAGGAACTGATTTTACAATTGGTTTTGACACAGCCGTGAATACTGCAGTGGAAGCCATTGATAAAATAAGAGATACAGCAGATGCACACGATAGACTTTTTATAATTGAGGTAATGGGTAGAGATGCCGGTTACATTGCCTTGCACAGCGGAATTTCAACAGGAGCAGAACATATCCTGATTCCCGAGAGAAAAACAAGTTATATCGATCTAATATCATCTCTAAAGGAAAAACAGGGAAGAAAAAAACTTGTAAACCTTATTGTAGTTGCAGAGGGAGAAGAATTTGGTGGTGCAGATGAGTTAGCTAAACATATTAAAAAACAAATTCCAAATCAGGATTTAAGGGTTTGTATACTTGGGCATATTCAAAGAGGAGGCGCACCAAGTTGTTTTGATAGAGTAATTGCTAGTAGAATGGGTTATCATGCTATTGAATGCTTTATAGAAGGTCGACATAATGTATTTATTGGAATTGTAAATAATAAAATGAATTATACTCCACTAGATGAAGCTGTAAAGAAGAAACAACGAATAAGTGAAGAATGGATGAAAATTGTAAAAATTCTTGCTACTTAAAACCTCCTTTTAACCAAAACTAAAACTACGAATTTATAAAATGTCAAAAAATCTTACCAAATACCTGCATGCCAATATGGATAAAGAAGCGGGCTTTCAACACTCGCAAAAAAGAACCAAAATTGTTGCAACCGTAGGACCCGCTTGTGATACGTACGAAAAATTATTATCGCTGGTTAAAGCGGGCGTAAATGTGTTTAGGTTAAATTTTTCTCATGGTGCTTATGCAGATAAACTCGCAGTAATAAACCATGTAAGAAGGATAATAAAAGAAGAACCTTACAACATTGCGATATTAGGCGATTTACAGGGTCCAAAATTGCGTGTGGGCGAGCTTGAAAATGGTAAACTTATTTTAAAAGAAGGCGATGAATTTATTTTTACCATCGAAAAAATGGTAGGTACAAATGAGAAGATTTACGTCTCCTACCCAAACCTTACAACCGACGTAAAGGAAGGAGAACGCATTTTTTTAGACGATGGAAAAATGGAGCTGAGCGTCGTAAGAGTTTTGAACGACAAAGAAGTATTGATGCGGGTAACATTGGGTGGCGTACTTACTCCAAAGAAAGGTGTAAACCTTCCGGATAGTGTGCTTACTATGCCATCAATGACCGAAAAAGATTTTGCAGATTTGGAATTTATAATTGCGCAAAAACTGGATTGGGTTGCACTTTCTTTTGTTAGAAAAGCAGAGGACATCATCAACCTAAAAAAAATATTAAAAGAAAGTAACAGCAAAATAAAGGTCATTGCAAAAATAGAAATGCCTGAGGCATTGAGAAATTTAAGAGACATTATTGTGGAAAGCGATGGCGTAATGGTTGCCCGTGGGGATCTTGGAGTAGAAGTTCCTATTGAACAAGTTCCCGTAATACAGAAAGATATTATCAGAAAATGTATGCACAGAGCAAAGCCTGTAATTGTTGCTACGCAAATGATGGAAAGCATGTTGGATCGCACTAAACCTAACAGAAGTGAGGTAAGTGATGTAGCTAATGCAGTATTAGAAGGCGCAGATGCAGTAATGCTTAGCGGCGAAACTGCTACCGGTTTGTATCCGACTTTGGTTGTGGAAACGATGAGTAAAATTATAATGGAAGTAGAGAAAACGGTGTACGATTACGACCGTGATGATATACTTACACCACAACCCCACTCTCCTTCTTTTGTAAGCGATGCTATTTGTTACAGTGCTTGCAAACTTGCTAAGGATGGTCAGGCTACAGCACTTATCGGAATGACTCAAAGCGGGTACACCG